>JALZNL010000086.1 GCA_030857715.1 Actinomycetota bacterium
CCGGGGCCCGGACCACAGGGGGTGCCTGTGATCGAAGTAAGTGTAGCGCGTCGCGCGCGTCGGGGTCTCGCGCTCTGGCGCCATCAAGGGGCCGAGATCCGACCCATGCCGGCGGGCGGTTTGTCCGTCCCATCGTGCTCGGAGATCGGGCGAAGCTACCGGGTGTCGCTTGCCGGAGAGGGCCGCTGCGGGTGCGCCGACTGGCGGCGTCGCAAGCAGCCCTGCAAGCACCTCTTCGCGGCGCTCGTGTGGGCGGCCAAACAGCGCCGGTCGCTCGTCCTGGCGGCAGGTAGGGCGGCATGACGGCCGCCCACCTCCACCACCGTATCCCCCGGTGTCTGCTCGGCTCCTTCGACCGAGCCCGCGAAGGCGAGTTCGATGCGGCGGGCCTCCAGGCGTGGTTCGACTGGGAGGAGGAAGCGTTCCGCTTCGGGGTGGACCCGGATGTCTCCCGCGGGGATCTCGCTGGCCTGATCGAGGCCTCGGCTGCGCCCATCCCCGCACTCGAGCACCGCCGCCACCACTCGGAGGCCGGCGACTTCTCCCGCTGGGGCCGGCAGGGCGGCCTCGCGACGCTCGCGCTCTACGGCCGGCCGTGGTTCTCGCTCCTGGGGCGCAGGCGGTGGGGGAGGGTCGGCGCCGAGGCCCTTGCCCGCCACCGGGCGGAGCAGCTCGCCACGAAGACTGGGGCGGCCTGATGGTCGCCCCGCTCTTTCCCCTGGGCCGAGTCGTGGCCACGCCAGCGGCGCTGAATGCGCTCGCGATTGCCGGCGAAGACCCTGGCGAGCTCCTGGAGCGTCACCAGGGTGGCGACTGGGGCGAGGTGCTGACCGGGGACGCCCACGAAAACCGCCGCAGCGTTGCCAACGGCTGGCGTATCCTGAGCTCCTACACCGTCGGAACGGGACGAGTCTGGATCCTGACCGAAGCCGACAGGTCAAGCACCTGCCTGCTCCTGCCCAACGACTATTGAGGAAGGGGGGGCCGGATCTCAGAATACCGGATCCCCTCTTTCCGGCGCGATCGTACAAGCGTAGTGTCTAGATGGTCTGAACAATGCCGTAGTATCGCTTCACGCGCGGGCAAGCTACGGGACATGGAGGCAGACACGGAGTCGCTCAAGGAGTTAAGAAGACGTCGAGTTTAGTCGATAACGGAGACACAAGCGCTCTCGGGTGACTCATACAACACTACCTGGCGGATGGAGAGCGGCAGGCATGTTGCGCACTCGCGCACCATCCGCAAGCTGGCCGAGGCCTCCAGGGTGAAGCCTGGGGAGCTACCGAAAAAGGAGGAGTAGCGTTGGGCAAGAGGGGCAACGGAGAGGGGACCATCTCCCGCCGCAAGAACGGCGGATGGATGGCCCAGTACATTGTCTACACTCCGGACGGGCGCAAGCGCAAGACAGTCTACGGCAAGACTCGGGCCGAAGTCTCCGAGAAGCTGACCAGGGCGATGGCCGACAGGGACGGCGGCCTCGTCTTCGACGCTGGCAAGATGACCGTAGCCGAGTACCTCGAACGCTGGCTCGCCGACAGCGCCCGCGGCACGGTCCGCAAGAGCACCTACGACTCCTACGAGGGCCAGCTACGCCGCTACGTACACCCGACTCTCGGACGGCTGGCGCTGAAGAAGCTTACGGAGCTTCACGTTCAGGGTCTGTACCGCTCCATGCAAGACCGTGGGCTCTCGGCGCGCACAGTCCGCTACACCCACGCCGTCCTCCGTCGGGCGCTCAAGCAGGCGGTACGCTGGAAGTACATCCCGCGCAATCCCTGCGACGACACCGATCCACCAAGAGTCCAGAGGGACGAGATGCGGCCCCTCAACCAGAATCAGGCGCGGCGCTTGCTGAGTGTCGCCGGTGCGTCAGGACCGAACGGTGAGCCCGACCGGTTCCATGCCCTCTACGTCCTCGCCGTCCACACCGGGATGCGCCCCGGCGAGCTCCTCGCCCTCAAGTGGGAAGACGTGGAACTCGAAGCTGAGATCTTGAGCATCAACCGCACTCTGAGCATGAAGGGCGAGTTTGCCGCGCCCAAGACCGCGAAGAGCCGGCGCCGGATCCGGCTAACCGCCGGCAGCATCGCCGCGCTGAAAGCCCACCGCAAACGCCAGCTGGAGGAGCGCATGCGCCTTTCCTCACTCTGGCGGGATCACGGCCTCGTCTTCCCCTCCACCGTCGGCACGCCCCTGAATCACCGCAACCTGGCCCGCGCGTTCAAAGACCTGCTGAAGCGCGCCTCCCTTCCCGATACGGTCCGGCTCTACGACCTCCGGCACACTTGCGCCACCCTGCTCCTCGCCAGAAATGTCCATCCCAAGTACGTCCAGGAGCTCCTCGGCCACGCCAGCATAACGCTCACCCTGGACACCTACTCCCACGTCCTGCCCGGCATGGACGGCGGCGCGACCTCGGCGATGGACGAAGCGCTGGGTTAGCGAAGCTGTCGGCGAAGCCAGAAGGGCCAGCAAAACGCCGGTTGCAGTACGGTTGCAGTAAAGAGCCCCCGGAGGAGTACCGGGGGCTCTTTGCGTCGCCACATTTTACCTGCAAAACGGACTATTTTTCGAGTGAGCCGCCCAGGACTCGAACCTGGAACCTAGAGATTAAGAGTCTCTTGCTCTGCCAATTGAGCTAGCGGCCCGCGGGGCAGGATTATAGCATCGAGGGTCGCGATGGCGAGGGCCGAAGGTTAAGTTTTGTTTACGGGGCTTGCGCGGGCGTCCTGGGTGTGATTATAATCTTTGTATCATCCTAGCGGTCCTTCTACGGGCCGCTAAGGGCCGGAAAAGGGGCTTACCCTTCTGTGAACGCCGGCCCTTTTTTCTTGAGCTAGTCAGCGTTTCAGCCTGTCGGCATTTCAGCTTACTCTAGCCCTTGCCAGATCAGGTCCTGGCGAGACGGCCTCTGGCGGTTTCGCCGGGCTACGAAGTGAGACGTATGCTCTGCTGACGGGCTGAGAGTCGCCGAAGGCGGCGTGCTGACGAGCTGAAATGCTTATCAGCCGACCTCTCTTGCGATGGTGAAGAGCTCTTCGGCGTGGCGCCGCACGGAGTTGGTGAGGTCTTCGTTCGCGGTGGCGATGGTGATGCGGTGGAGTGGGGCGTGGAAGCGGGCTGCGTCGTCCCCGGACATGCCAGAGAGGCTCTGCCAGCCGACGGGGTTGCGTTCGCCGGGGAGGGGGGAGCGCCGGATCAGGCGCAGGTCCACGGGGAAGGCCTGATGTTCGGGGAGGTCGATGAGGATGTCGAAGGGGCCGGCTGTACCCTTGCGGTAGCGCGTCAGGTAGCGGGACCAGGCCTCCTCGACCCGGCGGCGCCAGGAGGCGTCGTCGCGCAGGCGTATCAGGGGGTCGTAGCCGGGGTGGCGCTCGTCGAACTGCAGGGCGAGGTGGTAGGGCTTGCGCTCGGCGAGGCGCTTCATCAGGACGGCCGTGGAGCTTCCGGGCTCGGAGGAATCCTCCAGGAGCACGAAGGCCCCGGCGTCGTCTTGCTCGGAGAGTTTGTCGAACGTCACGGTGCCGTCCTGGACGGCGTCCTGAACGGCTCGGAGGAACATCACCGTCGGGATGCGCAGCGCGTGGTGGCCGTAGACGTTGGAGTGGATGAGGTACCTGGAGAAGATCAGGGCCTGCAGGGGCCCCGCTCCCTCCTCATCGAGGGTCAGGACCGCCCGGTTCTCCTGGCCGACGATCCTCAAGTGCTCGATCAGGGGCAGCGCCTCTACGAGGCCGAAGGGAACCCTCGCGCCCCGGCCGTCCCGGATGAGGGAGTCAAGGGCGCCGACGTCCAGGGGCCCGAAGAGGATGTCGCGCAGGAGGTGCTCGGTCGGGGTCAGGCCGCGCGGGGGGGCGTCCCCCCGGGAGACCAGACGGAAGACGTTGTGGGGTTCGAGGTCCCAGTCGCTGCGCAGGACCTTGGCGACGTCGGTGTGCTCGATCCAGCGCCGGCTCAATTCCTTGAAGGACGGCGCCCCGGGGAGGGCGATTCCCTCTATGGCCCCGGAGTACGGGTAGCGGCCCGCGTTCAGGAGGAGGGCCGCGGCCAGGGCGCCCTGCACGTCCCTTTCCTCCAGGTAGGCGCCGGTGTCTATGATCTTCTTGAGGGTCAGGCTTGCGAGGTGGTAGGTGCCGATGGCGTGGTCCAGGCGCGTGTGGCGGGCCCTCGGAAAAGCGGCGAAGGTGAAGCCGAGCTGGCTCATGCTCCCGAGGCGTTGCATCACTTCGGTTTCGAGCAGGGCCCTCACGGACCTGTCCGTGGGGACGTCACCCCAGATTACGTCCCGGATTCTCCTCCCGGAGCCCCCGAAAAACTCCCCGACCGTTCCGCTCACAGACGCTCCTGGTTGCCTGGACCAGACCATTCTAACCAAAATGGCCCCACCTGCGCTGAACGATGCTTCTGGCACCCAGCCGGTGTAACATTGTTTTTTCGCGAGAAAGGGGTAGCCATACACGCCGAAGAGATCGAGGTCCTGCAGGGGGAATCCGTCGTCCTCCGGCCGCCGCGCGAGTCGGACGTGGAGGCCGCCTACTCCTGGGACCGCGACCCCGAGCTCGCCGCCTGGAACGGGCGGTCCCCGATCCGGGTCTCCTTCTCCGCCGCCCGCCGGGACTACCTGGCCCGCTGGGAGAACCCCTCGGTAAAGACGTTCATCATGGAGGCGGAGGAGGAGCCCATCGGCATGGCTACCCTCTACGACTTCCGCAAGGGCGGCTGCGAGCTCGGGATCAAGATAGGACCTAACGACTTGCGCGGCAGGGGCTACGCCAGCGAGGCCGTCGAACTCCTCGTCGAATACGTCTTCGACACTTTGGGCCTCGAAAACGTCCGCGGCTCGACCCTCTCGCACAACCAGCGCATGCAGCGCGTCTTCGAGAAGAACGGCTTCGAGCAGGTCGGCGATGGAACCCTCCTGAGCCGCTATGACAACCGCCGCTACACCGAACTCTTCTACACCCGTCGCCGCGAGGGCTAGGACACTCCCGCTTGCCACCATACCGTTTTCTTCACCGGCTACAATAAGACCGATGAAGACGCAGCTCGAGTTGAACGTCAGCGGCCGGGGCGCCATGAGCGGGGTGCTCACCATGGGCAGCCTGGACCCGGCTTTCTCAGCCGCCTCCGGGGTGGCCGGGGAACCTGTGGTGGTTGACCTGCGGACGGTGGAGTTCGTGGAACCGGCCGGGCTCTGCGGTCTTGCGGCGCTGCTGGAGTTTCTCTGCGGGCGCTGCGAGAGCGTGAGCCTGACGCTTCCGGGACGAGACGTGCCGGCCTACCTGGAGCGGATGAATTTTTTCAGGATCTTTGGGGACCGGATCATGACGAACGCGGACGTCGGGTCCCTGGAGGAGCGCCGGCGGCACAACCCCGGCACATTGCAGGAGCTCATTAACTTCCACACCGAAGAGGAGATACCGGGCATCATCCGCAGGATCTCGGAGATCCTGGAGAATCAGGGCTACCGCCTGCGCGAACGGGTCGCCATCTGCTCCACTTTATCCGAGGTCTGCGCGAACGCCGCCGAACACGGCGTCTCCTCTTTCGGCGCCTATGCCGCCGTCCAGGCCTACCACCACATCGTCAGCGGCTCCCGACGCCGCGGCGAGGAGGTCCTCATCGCTATCGCCGACGGGGGCGTGGGCGTGCGCGAGACCCTGTCGCGCAACCCGAAGTACGCCGAAGAGACCGCAACGGACAACGAGGCCCTGCGCCACGCCCTCGAGATGGGCGTCTCGGGGACCGGTGAGATCGGCCGCGGCGGCGGCCTCGCCCTCGTCGCCGGCATCGCCGCCCGCTCCGGCGGATCCCTCTCCCTCCGCTCCGGCACCGGCCGCGTCACCGTCTACGAGAGCCGCAAGAACTCCCGTAACGTCCCCCAATTCCCCGGCACCTTCGTCCGCGTCTCCCTGCCGAGGACGCCAGCCGAGAAAGGTCCCAAAACCGATGCCCCATAACCCGAAAACGCCGTTGACTTACCCACTCCCGGCCGGTACAATCTCATTATATGATTTCACTGACGACAGTGAGGGTAGAATTGGCGCCTGAGGAGCGGGCGCAGGCCACCTTCGAGGTTGCCGGCGGCGACTTTGGGGGCAAGCTGATGGTCACGCGCCGGACGGGGCGCGCGGTCCGGGCGGCTCTGGAAGAGGCCCTGATGGATCTCCCCAAGGGCGGGACGTTGTACGTGGACACCCGGGGGGTCGAGCTCATGGACTACTCGTTCGCCGACGAGGCGCTTGGGATACTGGCGTCCAGGGTGGCGAGCGGGGAGTACGGGGAGCGGCATCTCGTGCTGGTCGAGGAGGACCGGGAGCTCCTGGAGAACGTGGAGGCGTCGCTCATGCAGCGGTCGCTCGCCATGATCCGGGTGGACGAGATAGGCGCCGAGCCCGGCATCGTCGGCAGGGTGCCGGATCATCTCGTGGACACCCTGCAGGCGATCTACGACGCCGGTTCGATCACGAACACGGCCCTTGCGGTGAAGCTCGGGCTCAACAACACTGCCTGCAACAACCGGGCGACCAGGCTCGCCAAGCTCGGCCTGATCCACCGCAAGACCGAGACCGCCGCCCCCGGTGGCCGCCAGTACGCCTACGAGAGGATCGCCTGATGCTTCTTTTTGCTTTCAGTCTCACTAGATTCAGTGAAGATAACGACGGTGAACGGCACCGGAGGAGGTTTAGCCGTGCGTGAGGAGTACATGATCGAGCGTCAGGGCAAGCGTTTCGTCCTGTATGCGGGCCTCTTGGAGGAGGCGCACAGCCGGGGTTTGCGGAGCATCGAGACGGAGCTCTTGCAGGTACCTGGCGTCGAGAACGGCGACGTGGCGATAGTTCGGGCCGTGGTACGGATGGAGGACGGGAAGTTTTCGGGTATCGGTGATGCGAGCCCGCAGAACGTGGGCCGCATGATAGCGCCGCACCTCATCCGGATGGCCGAGACCCGGGCAAAGGCGCGCGCTCTCAGGGATGCGATCAACGTCGGCGTCACCGCCTTTGAAGAGCTCGGCGGCGAGGATGCCGGACCCGCGGAGAGGACCCCGGCCTACGAGGAGGCAGAGGCTGCTACTTCGCAGCAGGCGTCCGGCGACGGGCGTCAGGCGGCCATGGAGGAGAACAGGGGCGGGTTGCCGGCTACACGTAAGCAGCTCAACTACCTGGAGGCACTCGTCTCCGACGTGGTCGAGGACGGCATCGGCCGGTTCGAGGAGATGGTCGGCAAGCCCATCGGCGAGCTCACGCGCGAGGAGGCGAGCGACTGGATCGGCCGCCTCTCCGGGAGGGCCGCTTAGTGCGTGGCTTCGCCTGGATCGCTGCTCTAGGCGAGGAGGTCGTCTACGAGGCGGACCTCCCCGCCTGCTGCGCCCGCACCGCGCGGGCCGTCGATGACTCGTTCGAGTGCCCGGGCTGCGGGGCGATGTGGCGCGAGCCGCTGCCCGTAGAGCCCGAGCACGACGCCTTCATGCAGGGCGACGACGAGCACAGAGGCGCGGCGTAGGACGACCATGACGACGGGGACGGGGAGGACCGGCGTTGCACGGTATGGGGGACGATCAGCGGCTGTGGAAGCTGCACCGGGAAGAGGTGGGACGGGAGATCCGGGCGCGGCGCAGGCCGGGCCGGCTGGGCGGGACGCGGAGCGAACCGGGACGCCTGGGGACCTTCTGGCGCGAGCTCGGGCTGGACGCCGCGCGTCTCGTCGGGGTCTTCGGCAGATCGCCCCTAAGAACTCGCAAGCGGAAGGGAGTGACGTGAGGAAGAAGAGCGCCCTCAGGCCGGACACGACGCTCGCTCCGGCGGGCGAGGTGGAGGGGGAGATCTACGTCCAGGCGTTGCCGGCGTGCTGCCTGCGCGCCTTCAAGGAGTCGGCGCTGGCCGCGCCCGGCGAGCGGCGGCGGCTCGGCTTTGGATGCGCGTGTGGCCGGAGCTGGCGGATCACCTCAAGCCTCGACGACCGCGTCCTGGACCGCTTCGTGACGCACGCCGGACCGCGGGCCGGCGGCTCCTACCCGGCGGCATAGACCTATCAGACGGAAGGAAGAGGGATGACGCAGATGGCGCAGGACGTTCTCACGCAGTACCTCGGCAGGATCCGGGCCGGCAAGCTCCTGGATGCGCGGGAGGAGAAGGACTTAAGCCGTCGCGCGCGCGAGGGCGACA
>JALZNL010000562.1 GCA_030857715.1 Actinomycetota bacterium
GGTGGAGCCGTATCGGCCCGACGGCACATCTTCGGGGCGAATTTCTGAGAATCTCCCTTCCACGAGGTTGGGTGAATAAACCTTTGGCAGGTGCGCGAAGCGTCGCTATGTGCCACCATCATTCGGTAGAGAGAAGGTCTTGGGGTAAGGAGGAAGCCGAATGTCGGAAGGCAAGAGCAGGTCTCACACCGCATCGGGCGAAGGCGAGGCTGTGTGGGTGGTAGGCGACTTGATCACGCTGAAGCTGACGAGCGAGGACACCGGAGGGGCTTTCTCGCTCTTTGAGGGCACCATCCCGCCCGGCGGTGGGCCGCCGCCCCACGTCCAGCACCGCGAGGACGAGTCCTTCTACGTGATGGAGGGGCAGTTCGAGTTCTTGGTGGGCGAGGACACCATCCCGGGGGGGGCGGGCTCGTGCGTCCACGTATCCAGTGGCACCCTGCACACGTTCAAGAACGTGGGAACCTCGCCCGGCAGGCTTTTGGGGGTCCTCGCGCCGGGGGGCTTCGAGAAGTTCTTCCTCGAAGCGGGCGAGCCGGCAACGGAGGGGTCCTCTGCGCCCGAGGGCGAGCCGGACGTGGGAAGGATTGTGGAGATCGGCCAGAAGTATGGCCTGGAGATACCGCCACCCCCGGGGCAGTAGGCAGGTTTTCGGGAACACCCACCATAGGCGAACTTCTTAGAACCCCCTACGCCCGAAGTTCGGAGAATGAGCCTTCTACGAGGTTGGGTGAATAGAGGCAAAGATCACCCATTTGGGGGATGCATACCGACTTGCCGGGGGGCAAAGTTCCTCCGTCAGAAAGCCAGACGGGGCGATGAGCCAGACCGTGGCCGTTCACCGGAGGGAGACTTTTATGGAGAAGACGATCAGCGGGTCGGCGCTGGAAGTTCTAAAGGGCGGACTGAAGGGGGACGCTTACGCCCCGGGCGACGAGGGTTACGATGAGGCTTGCGCCGCCTGGAACCTCAACGCCCACCAGCATCCCGCACTCGTGGTCGTGGCCGAGGGCGCGGCGGACGTGCTTGCTGCGGTGCGCCTGGCGCGCGACGAAGGTCTTGGCATCGGGGTGATGGCAACAGGCCACGGCGTCGCCGCCCCCTGCGACGGGGGAGTCCTCATCAACACCTCGCGCATGAAGGGCGTACATGTGGACCCCGAGACGAGTGCCGCACGGGTCGAGGCCGGCGCAAAGTGGGCCGACCTCGTCCCGGAGGCCGCGGCGCATGGGCTGGCAGGCCTGCAGGGCTCGACCTCCCAGGTCGGAATAGTCGGCTACACCATGGGCGGGGGCTTCGGCTGGCTCGGGCGCAAGTACGGCTTCGCCGCCGACTCCGTCAAGGAGGCTGACGTGGTGACCGCCGAAGGCGAGCTCGTCAAGGCGAACGCCCACGAGAACGCCGACCTCTTCTGGGCTCTGAAGGGGGGCGGAGGAAACTTTGGCATCGTCACATCCCTGGAGTTCGCCCTCTACCCCATAACCCACGTCTACGGCGGGAACCTCTTCTACCCCGTCGAGAAGGCCGAGGAAGTCCTGGAGCTCTATAGCCGGTGGGCCCGGGACCTCCCGGACGAGGTGAGCTCTGCGGTGACTTTCCTCAACGTCCCGCCGATCCCGGATGTCCCGGAGCCGCTGCGCGGGAAGTCCGTCATCACGGTGAGGTCCTGTTACACGGGCGAGGACCTCGCGGAGAAGGGCGAGGAGATGCTCGGCCCATGGCGCGAGTTCGGCGAGCCTATCATGGACACCTTCGGGGTCATGCCGTACGAGGCTATGGACATGATCAGCATGGACCCGGTGGACCCGATAGGGGCCTACGGCCACTCCGAGATGCTGCTCGACCTTTCCCCGGAGACCCGCAAGACGCTCGTGGATCTGGCGGGCGCGGACTCCGATACGCCCCTGCTATTGCTGGAGATGCGACAGCTCGGCGGCGCCCTCTCGCGCCCGCCCGCGGACCTCAACCCCATGGGCCGCAGCGACGCCGCGTACATCATGAACGGGATCGGGGCCACCTTCACCCCGGAGATGGCCCAGGCGGTGCAGGCTTACCTCGCCTATGTCGCCGAGACCGCCAAGCCCCATGCGACCGGCGCGACCTACGTGAACTTCATGGACCTCGACGGCGCGAGCCCCGAGCGCGTGAAGGCCGCCTATTCCCCGGAGGACTGGAAGCGGCTGGTGGAACTCAAGGACCGCCGTGACCCGGACAACCTCTTCCGCTACAACCGCAACGTCCCGCCGTCCTCGGCTGAGGTCGCGAGTGGTACGCGATCTACAAGCCGTGCGACGTGACCCTGGGCGTGCAGTCAGCCCGATAAGGAGTACGAGAACCTTGCGGGCCCGAACTTCTTAGAACCCCCTCAGCACGAAGTTCCGAGTACCCCGATTCTAGGCAATTGGTCGACCGAGGGCGAACACGCCGGATAAGCCGCTAGCCTCTCGGGGGCGCGGTCGCGTGATAAACGAGAAAGGCCTGCTAATCGTCGGGTTTCTAGCGCGCGGCAGGAGTTCGCGCAATACCGCGT
>JALZNL010000087.1 GCA_030857715.1 Actinomycetota bacterium
GGTCGCGTCGGCCGACCCAGAAGGCGTGTCGCTCGCCTCCATCGACTCGGTGTCGTCGGAGGTGTGACTCTGCCCTGTAGAGATGTCCGGGTTCGGGGTGTCGCTCGCCGGGAAGGACTCCTCGTCCGCGTGGTTGTAGGCGTCGTCCCCGTGGCCGTTGGAGGAGCCGTTGCCCACCAGCGCGTGGTCGGTGCCGACCATCTCGGCGAGCGCCTGGCGGAACGAGGGCTGCATGTCGTCCAGCGCCACCCGGTCCTGCGGGCGGCGGGGACCGGCGAGGCTCGCCTCGACCGTGGAGAGGTCGAGCTCCAGCACCTCCGAGAAGCGCGGCTCGGGCGTCTCGTCCGTGCGCCAGAGGCCCTGCTCCCTGTAGTACGCCTCGACGAGCTCGACGAGCTCCTCGTCACGCCCGGTCCCCCGCAGGTACCGCAACGTCTCCTGGTCCACGGGGAAGAACGTGCAGGTCGCCCCGAACTCGGGGGACATGTTGGCGATCGTCGCGCGGTCAGGGAGGGAGAGCCTGGACAGGCCGTCGCCGTAGAACTCGACGAACTTGCCGACCACGCCGTGGGCGCGGAGCATCTGGGTGACGGTGAGGACGAGGTCTGTGGCCGTCACGCCCTCAGGCAGGGCATCCGTCAGCTTGAAGCCGATGACCTCGGGGACGAGCATGTAGTAAGGCTGGCCGAGGGTCACGGCCTCGGCCTCGATGCCGCCGACACCCCAGCCGAGGACGCCGAGGCCGTTGATCATGGTGGTGTGGCTGTCGGTGCCGACGAGCGTATCCGGCATCGCGACGCCGTCCTTGACGACGACGCCCTTCGCCAGGTACTCAAGGTTGACCTGGTGGATGATTCCGGTGGCGGGCGGCACGACGGAGAAGTTGTCGAAGGCCTGCTGGCCCCACTTCAGGAACTCGTAGCGCTCGCGGTTGCGCTGGAACTCGCGCTCGGCGTTGAACTGCAAGGCCGCCGCGTTCCCGAAAGCGTCCACCTGGACGGAGTGGTCGATGACGAGGTCCACCGGGACGAGAGGGTTGATCTTCTGCGCGTCCCCCCCGACGTTCTGCATGGCGCTCCGCATCGCCGCCAGATCCACGATGGCCGGGACCCCTGTAAAGTCCTGCATGACCACCCGGGCCGGAAGATAGGCGAGTTCCCCGCCGATCGACCCCGGCCAGGAGGCGAGCGCCTCCACGTCTTCTCTGGAGACGAACTTGCCGCCGGCGTTTCTCAGGAGCGATTCCAGCATCACCCGGATGGAGAACGGGAGGGAGAAGACGTCCCCCTCCACCTGCTCGTCCAGCTTCTTCAGGCTGTAGTAGGTGACTTCACCGGAGCCGGCGTTCAAGCTGCTGCGCGCGCCGTAAGAATCTTCCGCCATGTTTTTCGACCCCTTCTCTGGAGGTTCCGCAAATCGTTGGGTTGATTATAGATGATCGGAGGGCGCGATCCCCACCCGCTCAGACGAGGACGAGATCGGGAACAACGCCGGCCATCTTCTCGAAATCCCGGTCGTCGTGGAGCAGCATCAGATCGTGCTCGATGGCGACGCGGGCGATGAGACAATCTACGGCCGAGCGGACGGTTATGCCCGCGCGACGGCAATCGAAGTACATCCGCGCGGCCTCCCGGTAGCTCCCGACAGGGTCCCGCGGATGGTAGAAGGTCTGGGAGCCCAGGTACTCGGATGTCCGCTCGAATTCCCTCCGCGAAGAGACGCCCTGGACGACCTCCTGGTACACGACGCCCGTGAGACCCACACTGTACCCACGGTCCAATATCTCCGCGAAACGCCCCGCGGCCTCGGTCTTCGTTCCCGCCAGGTAGTCGATCCACACCGAGGTATCTACCAGGTACAGGGCTACTTGCCTTCGCGTAGCTTCTTGTAGTCGTAGCCAGGATGGAACGAGATCTTCCCCCGCAACTCCCGGATGTCCCTGCGCTTGTGCTTGTCCACGAACTCCCGCAGCGCCCGGTCCACCAACTCCCGCTTCGTCTTCGCGTCCGAGTGCCGGAACGCCTCCTCCACCAACTCGTCGTCCAGAACTATGTTCGTACGCATACTCGTACACCTCCTGATGTGTATTGTACGGTGCGGTCGAACCGTGCTCAAGCGGTGTCTCTCAGCGGGGCACGAGCTCGTAGAGGAGTCGGTCCTCACCCGCCGGGATCACCTCGAAACCGGCTTCCCTGAAACGGTCGTAGTCCACCCTGCCGTGGTCGAGGACGTAGACGGGGCCGTTCTCGGCAGCGCGGCGGGCGGCCTCGACGCCGGTGGTGTCGCCGGTGCCGTAGCGGGCGGCGGAGGCCCCGGCGTCCAGGTCGTCGGGCCAGACGAGGTCGGTGCGGCGGTCCCAGGAGGTGCAGAAGGGGTCAACGAGGGTGAGGTCCCGGCGGCGCTCCTCGACGAGGACCATGTACCAGAGTGGGCTGCGATGGTGCAGGACGGTCGCGCCCTGCTCGGCGTTCCGGGCCACCGCTTCGACCGCGCGGCGTCCCTCGTATGCGCCGCCCCGGTCCAGCGGCGCGTAGGCGTTCCACGCGCCGAGGAGCGGCAGGGCCAGGACGATGGCGGAGAACGCGACCAGCAGGGCCGTTCCCGGCCCGCCGCGTAGGTCCTTCATGGGTCGGAGCAAGAGATCGAGGCCGGCGCAGACGCAGAGGGAGAGGGTCAGCAGGGCCGGGATCAGGAACGCCGCAAAGTCCTCGATGCCGAGCCAGAGGTACGCGAATCCGTGGAGCAGGGAACCGAGAAAAACCACGCCGAGAAGGCCCGCCGCCGCGCGGTCCCGGAACAGCAGGTACACGGCCCCAAACGCCCCGATCGCCAGGAAAGCCAGGGGAAACTGGACGAGAGCCTCCCGTCCAAATAAAGCAAGCTTCGCGACGGGGCCTTCGAGCGCGAGGGCGGACGGGCTGCACTGCCTGCCCACCTCCGAGGACTCCGCGAGAAAGCTCCCCCCCGTCACCAGGTTCAGAAACCGGCCCGGCGTCGAGGGGTCCGCCTCGTTCAGGGGCGAATCCATCAACGCGCGGACCGGGAGGTAGAGCAAGGGCAGCAGGCCGAGCGCGAAGATTCCGAGTCCTCTCAGCAAGAGCTTCGTTTTCGAGAAGATGCCCTTATCGGTCAGGGCGACGAAGAGGAGTCCGGCCGGGATCAGCACCCCGCTCGACAGGTGATGTGTCAGCGAGAGGCCCGTCACGAGGGCCGCGATGAGCAGGACCCGGTCGTCCCGCCGGTCCCGCCAGAGAAGGAGCAGGCAGAGGGCAAGCGCCAAGAAGAGGGCGTTGAGGGTGTAGACCTCGGCGATGACGGACTGCGACCAGAACTCCGCCGAGAACCCGAAGGCCAAAGAGCCAGCGGCAGCAGCCACGATCTGCCGGCAGAGAAGCAACCCCGCCGCGTAGACCACCGCCACCGCCACGACGCCGTAGACGGCTGAGGCGAGGTTGACCCGGTAGGCGATATCGCCCACGGGCAGGTAGGTAAAGAGGTGGGTCAGCATCATGTACGTCGGGTAGCCGGTCGGATGGCCGACGCCGAGCACCGGGACCGCCGCCTGCAGCACTGGCGAGTCGAGCGTGTAAGGCATGCCGTACGGCAACACGGTAGGCGCGAGCGTGGCGACGTAGAGGGCGCCAACGACCAGCGCGACCGCCACACCCGAAGCGACGGCCCATCCAGGGGGAATCATCTCTCGGTCTTCAGGGTCCGGGGTCATGGCGGATCAGCATACTACGCCCGATTACCGCCTTCCTTCGTCCCCCCTGACACCTGATCGGTAGTTTGTTGGGACGGGATACGTGGGCTAGGATCGCTCGAAATACGCTTGCTCGATCGCCGTAAGTGCGCTGTAATTTGACCACATATCGGACTCTCCCAGATCGCAATCGGATCCTTCTTCCGAAATCAACAAACCACCGTGATAGCGGCTTTCACAACTCTTGAGCCACCGGATCGGCATGGCGGCCGTCGGTGGGGTTGAGGCACGTGCAAGGATAAGGTTTTGAGGGGTTGTAGAGCGAGGATGCTGCGGACATGCAGCTCTTTCGAGCTAATCGTTGTGGCGATGTCGGGCTCTAAGCTGCGTACCGCACCCCTAATGCCTCAAAACCTCAAGCCTCAAAACCTGACTCAACTTTTCCGCAAGTCGCTGTGAGGCCTGACACCTGAAACCTTCTATATACTCCGTCCGTGGCGAAGCGAGGGTACACGCGGGACACGATACGGGGCGGCGCGAGCGACTGGGACGTCTCGCGCCCCTTCTCGAGCTACGGACGGCTGCTCTCGACGCTCATCGTCCACCCGGCCCGCTTCTTCGAGCTGCTGCCGAAGGTCCCCGACGTGAGGGCGCCCGCCTTGTTCCTGGCGTTCTCGGGGCTTCCGGCGGCGGTCGTGTGGTTCTTCTTTCAGGGACTCTACCCTGCGCTCGTAGTCGTCCTCCTGCCGCTGCCGCTCTCCGTGCCGCTCGCCGGCCTCTACCACCTGGGGGCGCTCGGCGGACGGTACGGGTTCGGGGTCACCTGGCGGGCGTTGGCGTATCCGCTGGGCTTCGTCCTGCCATTCGCGTCCGTACCCGTTCTGCGGTGGGCGGCGCTCGCGTGGGCCGCCGTGCTGCTGGTGCCGCTCGGGATCGTAAAAACCCAGGAGGTGCCGGCGTGGCGGGGGATCGTTCTCGGCCTCGTCGTCGCGGCGCTGATGGTCGGGGCAGGCCTGGCGCTTCGGGTATAGGGGTGAGATCGCCCGTCCCGGATGCCGGCGCGAGGTCGGTGAAGACCGACAGCCCTCAAGTCCCCTCCGGCGGACTTTCGACGTCCCCGACGAACTCCAGGGAGACGACGTCCGACTCGATGAAGCCTAAAGACTTGTAGAAATCACGGGCGGCGACGTTGGCCCGGGTGGCGACGAGCTCCACGAGGGAGGCGTCGTGCTCCGCGGCGACCTCCCGGACCCGCGACATCAGCAGCTTTCCGACGCCGTCCCTACGGTGGTCTTCGGAGACGGCGAGCATCGGGACCTCGACGACGACGTCGCCGTGGGCGAGGTCCGGTTTGATCCAGACGCTCACCACCCCCGCCACCTCGCCCCCGACCTCCGCGACGAAGACCCGCGCCCCGTTCTCCCGGAGCAATTCTTCGAGCCGCGTCCGGACGGCCTCCTCGTCGGGCGGCGTGTCCCCCACGGCCCCGGCGAGCTCGCGGGCGAGGGCGTGGATCCCCGCCCCGTCTTCCGCCGTGGCTTCCCTTACCTCGTAGCCGACTCCCATGCGCCCCCGGTCTTGTCGTCCTATCGCGTGGACGGTTACTTACCCTACGGAGTCCGGCGAAGAACAGACGCCCCCGATGCCTGATGAAACCCACCGCAGGGGGCATACTGATCCGTTAGAGCGGTCAGCCGTCAACACGAAGGACTGGGGAGAGAGATGGGACGCAGAGCGACGGTCGTGGTCCTGGACGGGCTCGGCGCCGGCAACGCCCCGGACGCGGCGGAGTTCGGCGACGAGGGCGCGAACACGCTGGCGAACACCGCCAACGCCGTAGGCGGCCTCGACGCCCCGAACCTGCAAGCCCTCGGCCTCGGCAACGTGGAGAGGATAGAAGGCGTCCCGCCGGCCGAGAGTCCCGGCGCCTCCCACGGGCTCATGGTCGAGCTCTCGGCGGCAAAGGCGACCCTCGCCGGGCACTGGGAGATGATGGGGTTGGTGCTAGATGACCCGCTACCAACCTATCCGGACGGTTTCCCCGAGGACGTGCTAGCCAGGTTCGAGGACGAGACCGGGCGGGGGGTTATCGGGAACAGGCCGGCCTCGGGGACCGAGATCATCGAGGAGCTGGGGCCGGAGCAAGAGAGGACGGGCTCCTGGATCCTCTACACTTCCGCCGACTCCGTCTTCCAGATCGCCTCCAACACCGACCACATCCCCCTCGAAGAGCTCTACGAGGCCTGCAAAAAAGCCCACAAGATGCTCATAGGCGAGGGCAAAATAATGGTCGAGCGTGTTATCGCCCGTCCCTTCCACGGCGGGCCGGGCCACTACGAAAGGGAGAACGAGAATCGCCACGACTACGGCATCACCCCGCCGTCCGAAACGTACATGGACAAGATCGCGAACACAGGTCACGAAGTCGTAGCGGTAGGAAAGATCCGGGACATCTTCGACGGCAAGGGCATCACCGAACACTTGCCCGCCCCACCCGACGACAACGCCAAAGTGGACGCCATCCTCCAGGCGCTAGACCGCACAAAATCCGGCCTCGTCTTCGCCAACCTCGTGGACTTCGACGCCAAATACGGCCACCGCCGCGACCCGCAAGGGATGGCAGAGAACATCAAGCGCTTCGACGACCGCCTACCCGAGTTGCTCGACGCGATAACCGAAGAGGACCTGCTCATAATCACCGCCGACCACGGCAACGATCCCACCTTCAGGGGCACCGACCACACCCGCGAACGTGTGCCGCTTCTCGTAGTCGGCGCCGGAGAGTCCGGAAACCTCGGCGTCAGGACCGGCTTCTCGGGCGTCGGGGCTTCCGTGGCAGGGTGGCTCGGGGTCGAGAAAGGCGGGCTTCCGGGCGAGGGCTTCGCCTGAATCAGAAGATAGCAGGGCCCCTACCTCACTTGTCCCCCGACGGCCGGAAAGGTTTGTTTGGAGGCTTCAGGCATCAGGTTTCGGGCTTCAGGGCCTTCTATTCGGCCACGGACAGGTCGGCGAGGACGGGGTAATGGTCGCTGGGGTACAGGCCGGCCTCTTCGTCGGCGTCGCGTGGGATCTGGTGGGAGATCACCCCGAAGCGCCCGGCGGTGTCCCTTAGCAGTATCCAGTCTATGCGGCCGAACGGTTTATCGGTGTCGCTTGGCTTAAAGCGCGAGCCCTTGAAGGCGTGGAAGGTGTAGGCGTCCTGGTCGTCCTCGTTGCCGGCGGAGAGGAAGGTGTCGGCGAAGCCGTGTTCCCGGAAGACCTCGTACGGCGCTGAGCCGGGCTTGCAGTTGAAGTCGCCGGTGACGATGGTGGGCGGGTGGCCGTGGTTCGCCAGGATCTCTTCGGTCTGGCGGACGATGAGGCGGTTGCCCTCGACGCGGGCACGCTCGCTCAGGTGGTCGAGGTGGGTGTTGGCGTGGAGAAAAGCGACGCCGGTCCTCCGGCATCGCAGGACGGCCCAGTTGGCGGAGCGGACGACCTCGTTGCCCCAGCTCGCCGAGGACTCCTCCGGGGTGTCGCTGAGCCAGAAGCCGCCGGCGTCGAGGGACTCGAACCGTTCGGCGTCGTAGAAGATGGCGGCGAACTCCTCCACCGTGTCCGTGCCGTAGGCCGGTCCCATTATCCGCTCGTAGCCGGGAAGCTCTTCCTTGTAGACCTCCAGGTTCGGGGCGTGGAGTTCCTGGAGGCCGATCAGGTCGGGCGCGTACCGCTTTATCGTTTGGACGTTGATCTCGGCCCGTCCTTCCCAGGCGTTGATCCCGTCCCTGTGGGACGCGCCCCTCACGTTGAAGCTCATTACCCTCAAGGTGCGACCTTCCATGACCCCTCCTCTGCGCCGTCGAGCAGAATATTACCCAAACGGCGCCTCCTATCTCCACCCCGCGCAGGAAAGCGCCCGACAGGGTAAAAGTACCCGCGGGAACGCACAGACGAGAGGAGAGGTCTTTGAAGATAGCGGTGCTCACGAGCGGGGGCGTGGCCCCCGGCATGACGGCGGCCGTGCGGGCGGCGGCGCAGGCGGCGTTCGCGCGAGGCTGGGAGGCCGTGGTGGTCGAAGAAGGGTACTTCGGGCTGCTGGAGGGCAGCATCCGCCCCGTGGACCGCCGCGAGCTGTGGGGCTACGTCCAGCAGGGTGGCACCGCATTAGGCACGGGCCGCTCCTCGGAGTTCGAGGAAAGTGAGGAGGGCAAGGAGAAGGCCCTGGAGCGGCTGCGCGAGGCGGGCGTCGAGGGGTTGGTCGTGATCGGGGGCGGCGGCAGCCTCTCCGGGGGCCTGGAGCTCCACAGGCGCGGCCTGCCCACCGTCAGCGTCCCCGCCACGATAGACAACGACGTACCTGGCACGGAGCTCTCCATCGGGGTGGACACCGCCCTGAACACCGCCGTCGCGGTCATAGACCGCACAAAGGACACCGCCACGGCCCACTGCCGGGCGATGGT
>JALZNL010000563.1 GCA_030857715.1 Actinomycetota bacterium
GGCGTAGGATCGTCCCCTCCGGACGCTCGACCGTCGTGAACAACTCCCTGGCTTCTTCTGTTACCGTGATCATGCGTTCTCCCGTTCGGAGCTTGCATTGCACACCATGACCGTACCAGCTACGCGCCCGATTTAAACCGGAGCCTCGACCCGCGCTTTGGAAGGCGAGATCAAGGTCCTCCCAAAGACCTTATAGTAGCCCCGCACGCGACCAAGGGAGGCTACGTGGGCGAGAACAACGCCACGGAGTACGGAATAAAGCAGGTAGGGGAGCGCTACTATCCCGTCGTCGTCGACCGCGAGGCCGGCGGACACTACGAGATCAACAACCCCATGACCGGCGGCGTCCTCAGCTACAACAACGCGCAGGCTGCGGAGAAGTACATCGAACGCGCCAGGGAGAAGGACCGGAGATCGCCGGAAGACGGGTAGCGGTCGGGACCGGCGTGCAGCCCGATGCTAACCGTCCGCCGCGCAGCGGAAACCCGTGTTGCCCGTGGAGCTGTCCGGGGTGTTCGAGGAGCGCGCGGCGACCCGGTAGCGGTTGCAGTAGGACTTGTGGCAGAGGTACGAGCCGCCCCGGATGACCCTGGCGGTCCCCTTCGACGGCCCCGTGGGGTCCTCACGAACGGCCTTGCCGCCGTCCCTGTGGTGGGTGGCGCTGAACCAGTCCGAGCACCACTCCCAGACGTTGCCGGAGACGTTGTGGAGCCCGAAACCATTGGGCGGGAACTCGTCTACCGGACAGGTGCCTCCGTGGCCGTCCTCGGCGGTGTTGCGGGCCAGGAACTCGCCCTGCCAGATGTTGCAGCGGTGCTCCCCGTTAGGGGTGAGGGTATTGCCCCAGGGGAAGCGGCGTCCCTTGAGGCCGCCACGGGCGGCGTACTCCCACTCGGCCTCCGTCGGGAGCCGCACGCCAGCCCAGGCGCAGTAGGCCAAAGCGTCGTTGTGGGAGACGTGGACGACGGGATGGGCCATCCGTTTCTCGATGCCGGAGCCCGGCCCCTCAGGCTCCCGCCAGAGGGCGCCATCGACCCCCCTCCACCAGGGGGCGTCGCCGATCATGCCCTTTACTTTCGCGTCGGACGGCAAGAACCCGTAGAAGACGAAGGACCAGCCAAACTCTTCGGTCTCGGTCCTGTAGCCGGTCTCCTCGACGAATCGCGAGAACTCGGCGTTCGTGGTCGCGTGAGGATCCATGAAGAAAGGGGAGAGGCGGACCTTGCGCACCGGGCCTTCGCCGTCCCGCGGGAACCCCTTACCGTCGTCGGCGCCCATGGAGAACTCGCCGCCGGGGAGCCGGATCATCCCACGCGTAGGCCGCGTCTCTCTCGACAACTCCAGCGTCCGGGATACTTCTCCCGAAGACCGCGCGGGCGCGCAGCACGAGGGCTTGTCCCGCCGCGTCTCCTCCCGCTTCCCCGTGGCGTCCTTCATCGTCCCCCTGGCGGTCGCGTACCGCAACGTTACCAGGATATCCCATCATTGCTTGCTCGCATCTGCCTCAGCGGGGTCTCACTATCAGGACGGCGTCGTTCTCGAAGACTTTCTCGTAGAGGTCCCGGCGCGGCTCGAAGATGGTCCAGAAAGGCGTTACCGGCCTGTCCGGCATCTTCTTGTAGAGGACGATGTAGCGGACGTCGTGCTTGTCCAGCAGGTCTTGCGTCTTCTCGCCGGTCGGGTGGTACATGACCCAGAGGGTGTCCAGGAGCGGGCCCGGGCCCGAGGGGGGCATGTGCCTGGGGTCCCGGATGCCGCTCTCGGGGTAGGACTGGAGCGCGGTGTAGTGGCCCATGGCGAGCATCATGCGGCTCGGCACCTGGTTGACGTGGGGGCTGACCATGATGTTGCCGCCCGTGTTGTGTTCGGTGAGCCAGCCGCCTGCCTCCGCGATGCCAGGCGACATCAGCAGGTGCGGGCTCTCGCCCGCGGCCTGGTCGAAGCCTTGCGCCCCGCGCAGGCCGATGAGGAAGACCGCGAGGACCACGGCCATCGAGGCGGCGAAGACCCCGGGCGCGGAGCCACGATGCCTGAGTAGCGTACCGAGAAGGACCACGAAGGCCAGGGCGGCGAGCAGGGAGAGCGGGATGCCGAGGTCCCGGCCGAAGCGCTGCGGGAAGCCGCTGAAAGACGTCCGGCTGCCGGCGAAGAGCAGGAGGGCCCACAGGAGTAGCGTTGCCCGGGTGAGAATCTCCGGCGCGCGCGGGGTGCTCGCCGGGCCGGCCAGGAGCAACCCGGCGCCGAGGAGCCCCCAGCCAGGCGACGGGTTGGGAGAGGATCGCCCCGATCAGGCTCCCCAGGCTGTACGCCGGCTGCGAGCCGAGCGCCGCCCCGACGTCCGAGGCCGCGCCCCCGCCGCCGGCTCCACCGACCAGGCCGGCCAGCTCTCCTCCGAGACCGTAGGTGTCCCAGGCGTAGGCCACGGAGAGAAGCCCGAGCAGTGCCAGCGAGAGGAGCAGTGCGAGGCCGCTCCGCCGGTCCCTGAGGAGCAGGTACGGGACGAAGAGCAGGCCGACCGCCGCG
>JALZNL010000564.1 GCA_030857715.1 Actinomycetota bacterium
CGTGGGGTGCGTGAAGAGCTGGATCTCCCGCCCACGACGAGCGACAAGGCGGTCGTGGTGCAGCCGCGCGAGGCGGAGGAGGTGAGCAGCCCTCTTACCGTCGAGGGATACTCCCGGGTCCCCGGGTCGCTCACCAACGTATCCCTGATCGACCGGGACGGCGATGTGATCGCGTCGACAGCGGTGCGCGCCGAGGGTGACGCCGGCACCTGGCGCCCCTACGCGGCGACGCTCGAGTTTTCGGGCCACGAGGGTCTGGCGACACTCAGGGTCGGAGGCATGAGCCCCCGCGTCGGTCCCCGCGGCGTCACCTTCGAAGGGGCGCAGACGGAAGTCTTCCTCGAGTAACACGCGAGATGCAACGTCAAAGAACATCTACCATTCCTTCGCGCGACCTTTGTGGCATGGGATGACAAGACGAAGATCCCTGGTCGGCCTCCGCCAATCCCGACGCTTTTGCAACCCGCGAAATCGGGATCGTGGCATGCCGCTCCGGGCGGCATGCTCAGGGTGTCGCGGGTACGAGGAGCAGCGTGCGTCAGTCGGATGAGGTTCGGATCAGGCGGGGTACGATAGGGAGAATCCCTAGCCGGCGGCCTTCGTGGTCTTCTCCACCAGCCGGAAGAAGACGTCGTCGAAGGAGGGTTTGGGGACGTCAGCGGAGCGCACTGCGACCTCATCGAGAGACGCGAGCACCCGCGGGAGCCAGAGGTCGGCGTCGTCCACGAGGAGTCGGACGCGGCTCTCGGGCTCCCCTGACCCGCCCTCCTCCTGGCGAACCTCGACGGAGCGTCCTATCTCCTCCAGCGCCTTCAGGCGCCCCGCGAGGTCGCTCGGATGGCCGGCCAGGACCAGCTCTATCGCTTCGCCGCCGAAGGCCTCGCGCCTGAGTTCCTCGGGGGTTCCCACGGCGACGAGCTCGCCGCCCGACAGGAGGCCCACCCGGTCGCACAGCTCGGCCTCGCCGACGTACTGGGTGGTCACGAAGAGCGTGTGCCCGCCGTCGCGCAAGGCCCGGAACTCCTCCCAGAAGCGGCGCCGGAGGATGGGATCGAGGTTCGCCGTGGGCTCGTCCACGAACAGGAGCTCGGGCTCGTGTACGATCGCCGCGGCGAGCTGGAGCCGGCGCTTCATCCCGCCGGAGACGTTCGCCGCCGCCTTGCGCCGGTGCTCCCAGAGCTCGACGAACTCAAGCGCCTCGCGCACCCGCCGCCGGCGCTCCCGGAAGCCGAGACCGTAGAGCCCCGCGACGAAGCTCAGGTTCTGGCGCACGGAGAGCTGGTCGTAGAGAACGAAACCCTGGGGCATGAACCCCACCCGCCGCCTCTCCCCGGGGCCGAACTCCGACGGCGGGCGCCCGAGAACCTCCGCCTCGCCCCCGGAGGGTGTCAGGTAACCCGTCAGGGTGCGCATGAGGGTGCTCTTCCCCGCCCCCGAGGGGCCTATGAGGCCGAAGATCTCACCCTTCTCGACCTCGAGGTCTACGCCTTTGAGGACTTGCTCTTTGCCGAAGCTCTTCGTCAGGCCCTCCATCCTTATCGTCGCCAACCCTCTAGTCCCCCTTCCTGCCCATGAGGTAGCGGGCCAGGCCCAGGGTCACGGCTGCCATCACGAGCAAGCCCACCAAGTCGAAGCCCGAGACGGTCTGGCCCCGGATCATGACGTCTTGCAGGGCCCTGATGCCGTAGGTGGCCGGCAGGAAGTAGGAGATGACGACCGCCGGACCCCGCATCTCGCCCAGCGGGAAGAGGAAGCCCGCGAAGAACCCGCTCGCGATAAAGAGGAGCATCGCGACCTGGATGGCCTGCAGTTGGCTCTTCGCGAGGGTGGAGATCGAAAACCCCAGCCCCAGGGAGGCGACCGTGAGCAGCACCATCGCCAGGGCCATCCTCAGGTACCCGCCCTCGACGGGGATGCCCAGGAGGCCGGCGAGCGCCGCCGCGACGGCCAGGTTCGCCCCGAGCACCAGCCCGAAGTAGGTCAGGAACTGGCCGGCGAGTAGCTCCCCGTAGCCCAGCGGCGAGACCTGGAAGAACTCGTAGGCCCCGCCGAGGCGTTCGCGGATCACGGCCAGCGACGCCAGGGTCACGGCGATGTGCTGGATGAGGATCGCGAGCACCCCCGGCGCGTAGTAGCCGACGACCTCGGGCGGGGTCGCCAGGTTCTCCGTCACCAGCCGGAACGGGTTGGCTAATATCTGCGGCGACACGTCGTCGGGCAGCGCCGAGAGCGTCTCCTGCAGGGAGTCCAGGCTGGAGCGCAGCCCGCTGAGGCCGGTGCGCTCCACGACGCCTTCGGCCTGGGCCTCCCGCACCTCGTCGAGCGCGCTTCGGGCGGCCTCGACGTCCTCCAGCGCGGCCGAGACCTCGCCTTCCTCCCCGGCGCCGGCGGCCCGCAAGGCCCGCAGCGAGCTTTCGAGGGCCGTCAGCGTCCCGTCCAGCTCCGCCGTTGCCTCGCGGGCCTCCTCCGAGGAGAGGGCCTGCGCGGTGGCGCTCGTCTCCTCCAGCCGGCGGTCTAGCTC
>JALZNL010000565.1 GCA_030857715.1 Actinomycetota bacterium
TCCTTTCAGCACTGGGTTGACCCGCTCCAGCTCCTCCCAGGCGCTCAGCTTCAGGAGGGACTCCGTCGGTCCCATCGGGCTGGGATAGAACGCCACGACCCTCTCGGCGGGCGCGCTGTGGAAGAAAAACGCCATGTCGACCGGTATCCGCAAGGATTCCCACTGCGCGTCGCTCATCTCGAAGTCTTCGAGGAACAGGCGTCGATCGGGTATGAGCCGGTATTTGCCTTCGCTCGCCGCTTTGCTATCGAAGAGGATGGAGCACGCCCGGCAGGAGCACATGATCTCCCGCGAGGAAACCTCTAACAGATGCCGGTGCTCGGGCGGTATCGGCTCGCTGCACAGCTCACAGCGCTCCTGGGCGCCCTCCACTGCCGTTGCCGCTTCCTGCGCCGCTTTCTCGGACTCCTGTGCGAACCGACGCAGCGCGGAGAAAGCCGAGGAGGTCGGCCTGTTGCCTTGCTCGACCATATGTCTCAGCTCACCGCACTCGGTTGGGCGATCTTTACTATGCTCCGTTGCCCGGTACCCTCGCGCTCCTCGACATCTATCTCGGTCTCCAGCAGGGGGATGGGCTCGAGGTGCAATTGCGGAGCGTCCAGGCACCTCCCGGCCCGGCGCACGTCGTAGCGGTGCTCGCATCCCGGACAACTCAACTCCGCCACCCTGAGATTGCCCCCTTCAAGCGACCCTCCGCAGTCGGGGCAGAGGTTACGGTAGGCGTAGAGGTCGTTCGCCAGCTTCACGAAGAGCACCGGCTCGCCGGAGACCTCCTTAGCCAGCATCCCGCCGCCGGTGAGCTGCGGTAGCCCGCCGACGACCGTCCAGGCGACTCCATCCTCCTCCGGCTGCTGCTTCTTCTCCTTCCTGCGCAACGTCGGACCGGCCACGATATTCGGTGCCGGCTTGGCCTCGGCCACGCCCTCGGCCTCGATTCCGTCGAGATCCGGGGCGGCTTTCAGAACGGCTTCCTCTATCGCCAGCTTTAGCGTCATGGCGGAGGAGGGACACCCGTCGCAGCTCCCCTGCATCCGCAGGCGTGCCACGCCCCCTTCCACCCCCAGGAACTCCACGTTCCCCCCATGCGACTGCAGGTAGGGGCGCACCTCCTCGAGGGCCTGAACTACCCGTGTCTCCACGTCCAGCGGGTGCAGCCCGTGCAGGAGCAGCAGGTGCGAGACAAGCTCGTCCCGGGCGAAGGACTCGAACGCTTTATCGTTGCCCGTCTCGTAGACGAGGTCCATCATGCGCGCCAGGCCGTCGCCGTAGAGATCCAGGAGGACCCCCACCACCTCCGCGGCTTTGGACCTGGCGTACGGGTCCTTGAGGGTCTCTATCTGCTCCAGGAGCGTCTCCATCCTGGCGACCCGCTCTTGTAGCCCGTGGTCGTCTAGAAGCATCTCAACCTTTCCCCGAAGGCGGGCCCTGTATTACGGACCCGCCTGATTGCACGACGTCTAGCCGCTGGATCTACTCTACGCCCAAGCCCAGCGTCGGGGAGTGGCGCTTCTCGAGTGTCTTGCCCTCGCCCAGGTACATGTGCACCCCGCAGGGCAGGCACGGGTCGAAGCTGCGAACCGTCCGCATGATGTCGATGCCCTTGAAGTCCTCCCGGCCGTTCTCCTCGAAGATCGGGAGTCCCTGTACCGCGTCCTCGTAGGGTCCCGGCGTGCCGTAGTAGTCCCTGGGGCTGGCATTCCACGGCGTTGGCGGGTAGGGGTGGTAGTTGGCGATCTTGCCGTCCCGGATCACCATGTGGTGCGAGAGGACGCCGCGCACAGCCTCGTGGAAGCCGCAGCCGATGGCCTCGTCGGGCACCTCGAACTCCTGGAAGACCTTGGTCTCCCCCGAGCGCACGAGATCGAGAGCCTTCTCCAGGAAGTAGACCGCCTGCGCCGCGGCGTAGGCCACGAAGTAGACCCGCGCCCTATCCCGCTCGATGGTGTTGGACCCTTGCTCCGGCACCTTCCACTCGAACTGCATCTCGGGCATGGCGCCGGTCTTGGGCAGGTTGATCTGGACGCTGTTGCCGGTGGCCTTGACGTAGCCGGTATCCACTTTCTCAGCGAGCGCCGTAGCCCAGAGCCGGGCCAGCGGACCACCGCCGGTATCGAGGGCCAGGTGGTCCCCGGTGCGCTTGTCGTACCAGCGCGGGCTCATGACCCAAGAGTAGTTCCCGCCTTCCAGGTCCCGCTTCTGCGGCCTGGGAACGGTGGTCTGGTTCCACGGGTGCCGCTTGTCTATGGGGTTGCCGAGCGGGTCGTGGGTTACGAAGGTCTCTTCGTTGTCCCAGTCCTCGTAGTAGGAGGAACCGAGCAGGATGCGGAGGCCCACGTTTATGTCGACCAGATTCGTGGTCACGAGCTCACCGTCTACGACGATGCCGGGCGTGACGAACATCTCGTTGCCCCAGGCCTCCATATTGCGGTAGTCGTAGTCGACGTGGTCGGGGTTGTTGAAAGACCCCCAGCAGGCGAGCAGGGTGCGCCGCAGCCCGACCTCTTCGTAGCCGGGCAACGC
>JALZNL010000566.1 GCA_030857715.1 Actinomycetota bacterium
TGGAGGCACGCATTTTGGTTGACCCCGAGGAGGTGTGAGCGCCGTGGCGCTGGAAGTCAAGACGTTCGGAGACCCGGTGCTGAAGACGCGCGCGGGCAGGGTGAAGGAGTTCGACGACGCCCTGCTCCGCCTCACCGAGGACATGCTCGTCACGATGCACGAGCGGGAGGGGGTTGGCCTCGCGGCGAACCAGGTCGGGCGTCTGAGGCGCGTGCTCGTCGCCGCGATCGAAGAAGACGAGTACGTCATAGTCAACCCCGTGATCGAAGCCTCCTCCGACGAGACCGAGGTTCTGGCCGAAGGCTGCCTCTCGATACCCGGCATCCACGTCGAGGTGGAGCGCCCCGTGGCGGTCACCGTCTCCGGCCAGGACGCCGCCGGGGGGGACCTGCGCCTCGAAGCCGAGGGCCTGCTGGCGAGGGTCTTCCAGCACGAGGTAGACCACCTCGACGGCGTGCTCATCCTGGACCGCACGGACCGGGAGTCGCGCAAGGCCGCCCTGCGCGAGTGGCGTGAGCGCCTGCTCGCCCAGAACGCCTGACGCCCCGGCCGTGAAGGTAGCGTTCGCCGGAACCCCGGAGTTCGCCGCGACCATCCTCCGCGGCCTGCTCGCATCCGACCACGAGGTGGGGCTCGTGATCTCCCAGCCGGACCGCCGCCGGGGACGGGGACGCAGGACCACCCCTACCGCCGTCTCGACCCTCGCCCGTTCCAAAAACCTGCCCCTGGCGCAGCCCGCACGCATAGGCGAGGTGGCGTCCGAGATCTCTTCACACGACGCCCTGGTCGTCGCCGCATTCGGCCAGATCCTGCGCCCCGACACCCTCTACGCAGCCCCCCACGGCGCCTGGAACGTACACGCCTCCCTCCTTCCCGGATACCGCGGCGCCGCACCCATAGAACGCGCCATCATGGGGGGCGATACGGAGACGGGCATTACCATCATGCGCATGGACGAAGGACTCGACACCGGCCCCATCGCCCTCCAGCACCCCGCGGCCATACCCCTCGACATGACCGGCGGCGAACTGACAGACCTCCTTGCCCACACGGGGGCTAACGCTATAGTAGAGACTCTGACCTTGTTGGAGGAAGAAAGATTAACCGTCTCTGCACAGGACAGTCTTAATGCAACATATGCGTCTAAACTTCTGGACGAGGATAAGACCGTTCGTTGGGGGGATGGGGTTCGGGGCGTGCACGATCTGGTCCGTGCCCTGGCGCCGGGCATAGGGGCTCGCGCCTTCCATGACGGTATCGAGGGCCCGGTCAAGATCTGGCGCTCCAGGGTGGGTGATGAGGCGGCCACGGGTGCGTCTCCAGGCGCCATTTCGACCTCAGATGGTCGTATATGCGTGCAATGCGGGGTCGGGACCCTCGAGGTGCTGGAACTGCAGGTTCCGGGGGGTAGGCGCATGGTAGCCCGGGATTTTCTGCTCGGACGCCGGCTGGAGGGGGCCTTCCTCAGCTGATAGGGTCGAGGTTCGATCGACCCGGCCTGCGCACCGCCGGGAATGTCGGGATCGGGGCAAGATGTTAGCGGCGGTGCTAAACTTCGGCCGTCACGCTGGGCCAAAACCGCGGGGAGGAGGCCGAGATCCGGGAGCCCGAGACCACCACCAGAACACCTGAACCGGAAGTCGAAGTTCAGCGCTTGGCACTCGATGACGAGATGAGGGTTGTCGTCGTTGGGGCGGGCGGCTTCGGGCGCGTGGCTTTGGATGTACTGTTGAGCGGCGGTTACGGGGATCGGACCCTCGGGTTCTACGACGACGCACACGCGGTGTTGCCGGCGAGGATCCGGGGTTACCCAGTACTTGGGGACGTCGAGATGTTGAAGAGCATGCTCTCCGTGGAGCCCGCGCACGTCGTCGTGGCGATCACGGACAACGAGGCGCGGTTGCGCATCGCCAACGCCTTGCGGCGGTTGGGGGGCGAGTTCTTCACGCCGGTTCATCCGCTCGCCCACGTCTCGGACGCCGCCACGGTGGGCGGCGGCTGCGTGCTGGCTGCGGGTGCCGTGGTGCATCCGGACGCGTCGGTGGGCAGCCACTGCTTTATCGGCCCCGGCGCCGTGGTGGACCGCGACGCCGAGCTCGGGGCCGGGGTGTGGGTGTCTGCCGGGGCCGTCGTCGGGCCGGGGGCGCGGGTCGGGGCGCGGGCCGTGCTCGGGTCCAACGTGAGCATCGGGCGCAAGGCCGTGGTCGGGGCGGAGGTCGAGGTAGAGGCGTCGCGGTACGTCGCCCGGGAGGGCGGTTGAGGCGACCGCGCCTCTCCGTCCTGACGGCGGGCGCCCCGTCCGCCCTCCGGCCGGGCCCGGATCTCACCTCGGCGGGGCTCTGAGCAGCTTGGAGCGTTTGCGGAAGGCGGCGCGGCTCGGCGGGACGACGTCAATAGGTATGGACATAGACAGGGGCGCCATAAAGGCCGTGGAGGTGTCCTTCAGGGGGGGCGAGTACGTCCTGAGGCACGTCGGCTACCACAGGCTCCCACCTGGTACCGTCGTGGACGGGGAAGTC
>JALZNL010000088.1 GCA_030857715.1 Actinomycetota bacterium
CACCTAGGGGGCGGGGGGCTCGACGCCAGCGTCCTCGCCCTGCCCCTGAGGCGGGTCGTGCCCGCCGACCACCCGAAGATGGTGGCGACGGCAGAGGCGGTCACGCGCCGCCTCGGCGCCGGGGACGGGCTTCTCTACCGCTACCTGCCGGATGAGTCGCCGGACGGTCTCTCAGGCCACGAGGGGGCCTTTGTTCTGTGCAGCTTCTGGCTCGTGGACAACCTCGCCGGCCAGGGGCGCCTGGAGGAGGCGCACGAGCTCTACGGCGCGCTCTGCGACAGGGCGAACCCGCTCGGGCTCCTGCCCGAGCAGATCGACCCGACGGACGGCGCCTTTCTCGGAAACTACCCGCAGGCCTTCAGCCACATAGGCGTGATCTCCAGCGGCTTCAACCTCGCCCGCGCGACGGAGAAGGGAGCGCAAACCTCGTGATCCGGCACATGCTCATCCTCGGGGCCACCGGGGATCTCTCGCTTCGCTACCTGCTCCCCGCCTTGGCCCACCTCCGACGGGCCGACGACCTGCCGGAAGACTTCGTCGTGGAGTGCCTCGGCCGCGACGACACGGGCACCGAAGCCTACCGCGCCCTGGCCGCGGAGGGGCTCGCCGAGCACGCCCCCGAACTCCCGCGCGAGAGCCGCGACGCGCTGACGAAGACGCTCCGTTACCATCGGGCGAACGTCACCGATCCCGGGCGGATCTCGGCGGTGCTCGGGGAGACGCACGGGCCCGTCGTGGCCTACCTTTCGCTGCCGCCTCAGGTCTTCGCGCCCGCCATAGAGGCCCTCGCCGCCGCCGGCCTGCCGGAGGGCAGCCGGGTGGTCGTCGAGAAGCCCTTCGGCGAGGACCTCGCGTCCGCGCGGGAGCTCAACCGGCTGCTGCGCGCCGCCTTCCCGGAGGAGGCCGTGTTCCGCGTGGACCACTTCCTCGGGTTGCAGACCGTGCAGAACGTGCTGGGGTTGCGCTTCGCCAACCGCCTCTTCGAGCCCCTGTGGAACCGGGAGCACATAGATAGGGTCGAGATCGTCTGGGAAGAGACGCTCGCGCTGGAGGGACGGGCCGGCTACTACGACGCCGCGGGGGCGCTCAAGGACATGATCCAGAACCACCTCCTCCAGCTCCTGTGCCTGGTCGGCATGGAGCCGCCGGCCACCCTGCGCGAGCGCGACCTGCGCGACCGCAAGGTGGAGCTGCTGCGCGCCGTGCGAAGCCCCTCCCCCGAAGAAGCGGGGCGCCAGACCATCCGCGCCCGCTACTCCGCCGGCCGCATCGGAGACAGGGAGGTGCCCGCCTACGCCGAGGAAGAGGGCGTGGACCCCGAACGCGGCACGGAGACCTTCGCCGAGGTCACCCTGACGGTGGACAACCCGAGGTGGTCGGGGGTGCCGTTCGTGCTAAGAAGCGGCAAGGCTCTCTCGCGGGACCGGGCCGAGGTCGCCATCCGCTTCCGGCCCGCGTCCCACCCGACCTTCGGCCAGGAGGCGGAGCCCAACGTTCTGCGCCTCCGCCTCGAACCCGACAGCGTCTCGCTGGGCGTGAACGTGAACGGCCCCGGAGACCCGTTCGTCCTCGAAAAGATCGAGCTCAGCGCCGAGCTCGCCCCGCAAGGGATGCCCGCCTACGCGCGCCTGCTCCTGGACGCGCTGGAAGGAGACCCCACGCTCTCCATCCGCGCGGACGAGGCCGAGGAGTCCTGGCGCATCGTCGAGCCCGTCCTCCGGGCCTGGGAGCGGAACAGGGTGCCGCTGCTGGAGTACCCGGCCGGTTCCGACGGCCCCGGGCAGGGCTCCCCGCACCCCCTTACCTGACCCTTCCCGCGACGGACGATCGGACCGGCCGGTGGTCCCCTATCTGCCGCCGCGCAGCCCGGATACCTCGGGCAAGCCACCGAACCCGCGCGCCGCTTCTGTGCAAACTCTCATGATCGCCACACGGGGCTCAAATGATCGGGAGGCATAAATAGGATAAAGGACTCGGTCGCCGGTACGGGGCCGGAAGTCGTGAAGGAAGGAGGCATCGCGATGCGGGCCACGGCGGTAGGGCGGAAGGAGAGCGGGGCGCATTTCGAGACGCCCGAGCAGTACGCGGGCTACGAGGTTCGCGACCCCCTCGACCAGCGGATAGGGACCGTGGAGCGGGTCTTCCTCAACGGCGGCGGGGAGCCGGAGTACATCCGCACGCGGATGGGCTTCCTCGGCAAGAAGCAAGTCCTGCTCCCGGTCCAGATGGTGGCGGTGGACGACGAACGTCACGTCCTCCTCCTCAGGTAAGGCCGGGTTGCGTAAGGAGCGGCGGTCGGGGACACGACGGACGTCGGGGCGCTCGGGCGACCGCCCGGCGGGCAAGCGCCGGAGCTGGACGCGGAAGATGAGGCGGGGGTCTCGTCCGTCTTCCCCGGCGTGGCGAGGGTCACCATCTTAGGACCCTTGGGTCTCCCGGTTCTGCGGCCCGTCGGCCCGCCGCTGTGAGGCCGCCCGCGCCCGAGGCGTCGCGCGCGTCTTCCCGCGGCGTCTACCCGGCCGTCGCCCTGTTCTTCGCCCTGGGGGCGGTGTCCTACCTCGCCTACCAGGCCTCGCAGGTCGTGCTCACCCTCCTGGTGACGCTGCTGCTGGCGGTCGTGGCGAGCGCGCCGGTGGACTGGCTCGCCCGCCGGGGCCTGGGGCGCGGTAAGGCGACGGCGCTGGTTGTGGGAACGTTCGGGCTCGCCCTCTGGCTCGGGTGGGTGCTCGTCGCCCCCGCCGTCGAGCAGCAGGCGCGGCAGTTCGCCGACGCCCTGCCCGCGCTTCTGGAAGACGCCGAAGCCGTGGTCGCAAGATCCGGCGAAATCCTGGGCGTCGAGGCCGGAGCGGACCTGGAACTCGAGAACCTGCCGGGGGCGGCCCGGGAGCTCGTCTCCGAGGACCTGCTGGCTGCGACGGCCGGTTTCGGCAGGAGCGTCGTAACCCTCCTCTCCTACGCGTTCGTGGCGCTCGTCGCAACCATCTTTCTCGTCGTGCGACCCTTCCCTGTGGTGGACGGCTTCGTGGCCCTCTTCCCCGCCGGCCGCAGGGGGCGGGTGCGGGAGGTTCTGGCGGCCGTCTACCGCACCGTCCAGCGGTGGCTGCTCGGCCAGCTCGTCGCCATGGGGTTTATCGGGGTGTCGACCGCGGCGATGCTGTGGCTGCTGGGGGTGCCGTTCGCGCTGCTTCTGGGCCTGTTTTCGGGCCTCGTCTCCTTCGTGCCCTTCGTCGGGGCCTTCGTCTCGGCGGTGCCCCCGGTCCTGCTCGCCCTCCTCTCCGACCCCGTGCTCGCCCTGTGGGTGGCGCTCGCGTACACCGCCATCCAGCAGGTGGAGTCGCAGGTCATCCAGCCGCTCGTGATGAGCCGGGCGGTCGCCCTGCACCCGGCCGTGCTGCTCTTCGGGCTGCTCCTTATGGGCTCGCTCTTCGGCATCGTGGGCCTCCTGCTCGCCGTGCCCCTCGTGGCAACCGTCCAGGTGCTCGTGCGCGAGCTGTGGGTCCGAAGGATGGACGGCGCCGGCTCGGACCCCGACCCGCCCGTCCGAGAAAGCCGGGAAGGTCCCCGGCGGTGGCTACAAAAGCTCCTGCGAAACCCTGGTCGCCCCCGCAAGGAAGGACACGGCCGGTGAACGCCGCGCCCGGAACCGGGGTCGCGGGCGGCCATCCGGCGCGGTAACGGCGCATCCCCTGCACGCAAACCGGCAAGAGAGGAGAGACTTAGAACATGCCACGGAGAAGGAGCAAACGGAAGAACCGCAGGACCCTTCGCCTCGCGCTCGCCGCCCCGCTCGCGGCGATAGTCGTCGCCTGCGGGGCCGCCGGGGAAGACGCGTCGGACGGCCCCGGGGAAGACGCTCGATCGGTGGACGGCCTCGAGGTAGAGACGCTGGCCGAGGGACTGGACACGCCCTGGGAGGTCGCGTTCGCCCCCGACGGGCGCGTCCTCGTCACCGAGCGGCCCGGCCGGATCCGGGTGCTGGAGGACGACGAGCTCCGGGAGGAGCCCTACGCCGAACTCCCGGCCGAGGAGACGGGAGAGGGCGGCCAGCTCGGCCTCGCCCTCGACCCGGACTTCGACGAGAACGGGCGCATGTACGCCTACTACACGGCGGCGGGGGACGGAGGTCCCGTCAACAGGGTAGTCCGGCTCGTCGAGGCGGACGGCGAGGTTCGGGAGGACGGGGCCCTGCTGGAAGCCCCGGCGGCCTCCATCCACAACGGGGGCCGGGTGGCGGTCGGCCCGGACGGCAAACTCTACGTCACGCTCGGCGACGTCGCCGAAGTCGGCCTCGCCCAGGACCGCGGGGCCCTGGCCGGCAAGATCGCACGCCTCGAACTCGGCGGCTCCGTCCCCGACGACAACCCGTTCCCCGGCTCCCCCGTCTTCTCCTACGGCCACCGCAACCCGCAAGGCCTCGCCTGGGACAACGAGGGGAACCTCTACGCCCCCGAACACGGCGCGAGCGGCCACGACGAGCTGAACCTCATCGAGGCCGGGGAGAACTACGGCTGGCCCGAGGTCGAGGGCGCGGGCGGCGAACCGGAGTTCGCGGACCCGCTCCTCGAGAGCGGGCGGGAGACGTGGGCGCCCTCGGGGGCGGCCCACGTATCGGGGGGGCCGTGGGAGGGCAGCGTGCTCTTCACCGGCCTGCGCGGGGCCTCCCTCCACCGCGTCACCTTCGCCCCCGACGACCCGTCCGGGGTGCGAGACCACCGGGAGTACCTGGAGGGCGAGTACGGCAGGCTCAGGACCGTCGCGCAAGGCCCAGATGGAGATCTGTACGTGCTCACCAGCAATAGGGACGGCCGAGGCGACCCGACTTCCGGGGACGACCGGCTGCTGAGGATAACCGTGCCCGAGGAGGGCTGAGGTGGGCCTGCGGTCGAAGATCCTGCTCGCGGCGACGGGCCTTTTGCTCGCGATCCTCGCCGTCGCGGCGGCCGTCGCCTCCGCCCGGTCGGACCCGGCGCCCGACAAAGAAGCCGCGCTCCCCGACCTCAGGACGCTGCCGCCCGCGGACCTCCGCGTCGAGGAGGACGAGGACGAGAAGATCCTGAGGTTCTCCAACACGGTATGGAACGCCGGAGACGGCCCCCTGGAGGTGCGGGGGGAGCCGAGCGCGAGCGGTGAAACGCTCGTGACCCAGGCCGTCCACCTCGAGGACGGGGGGACCGAGGAGCGCGAGGTCGGGAAGTTCGTCCACCACGACGACCACGACCACTGGCACGTCGAGGACTTCGCGCTCTACGAGCTGCGGTCCATCAGGCCCGGAGGCGAGGTGGGTTCCGTGGTGGCGAGCAGCGGCAAGGTCTCTTTCTGCATCATCGAGAACACCGAGGTAGACGGGCATCTCGTCTCCGAGCATCGGGAGAAGTGGGAGTACGGCGGCTGCGGCGATGAGACCCAGGGCATCTCGCCCGGCTGGGGCGACACCTACGGGGCCAGCGTGAGCGGCCAGAAGCTCAGCATCGAGGCCGTCCCGGACGGGAGGTACGCGCTGCGCTCGGTCGCCGACCCGGAGAACAGGTTCGCCGAGTCCGACCCCGACAACAACGGAGCCATCGTGTACCTGCAGATAGACGGGGACGAGGTCGAAGAGATCGACGAAAAGTAGCCCCGTCCGCCACCGCGCCGCCAGATTCCCGACCCGTGCCGCGCGATAGGCGCTCTCTGTGAGAAACCTCATCCGCGTCAAATGGTCCCCACACACTCGCCGAAGATCATTGGAGGCGTGATGGAGGGCCAAGATGGGCCCCGGAACGCAGAGGAGAGAAGGTTTTGAAGTTCTACGATGGTCGCGGGGGTTCGGTCGGGCGGGCGACGGCCCGGATGGTCGCCCCCTCGGCGCAGTTCCTCGGGGCGGAGGCCTGCGGACACCCCTTCTCGGGCTTCGCCGGCGGGGCGGTCTCCGGATGAGCGCCTCCGGCCTCTCCGGGCGCTCGACAGTCCTTGATCTGGAGGAGGAGGAGGAGTACGCCTTGGAGTACCTGGCCAGGATCAAGATCCACAACCCCACCGACGGCGGCGTGCTCGTCGAGCTCAACGGGGAGTTCGACCTCTCGTGCCTGGAGGCCTTAAGGGGCGCGCTCGACCGGGCGAGGGCGCTCGGCAGGGCGGTCTTCGTGGACCTCTCCGGCGTCGGCTTTATGGACGCGCTGTGCACCCGCGAGCTCCTCCGGCGCACGGGGGATGGGTCGGGGCGGTTCGAGCTCTGCCAGCCCTCCCTGGAGGCGAGCCTGAGCGCCGCCGCCCTGGGCCTCTGGGGTGGCATGAAGACCTGCATCCCCGAAGATCCCGCCTACGAGGCGGTGATCCAGGAGATCTGCAGGCCGCGGCCCGAGGGGGACGACGCACAACGGACCAACCGGGACCTCTACACGACCCAGTCCTCGGGCGCCCGGGACGAGTAAATCCGCCCTCTCGGTGCCGGCCGCGGCTTGCACGGTCGCGTGGCCGGAAGGATGCTCTTTGGCGTCAGCGTGGCCCCGGCACCCCTCACAAGAACGTCGCGACGAGCCCGCCTGCCGTCCCGGGCGCCGCGTACTCCGGGTCGGAAACTCCAGGCGGGGTGCATCAGAGAAAGAGCACCGCCACGTATCCGGCGTACGCGGCGAGCAACGCCAGCCCCTCCACGCGGTTCAGCACGCGCCCGGTGGCGAGGAAGGGCAGCACGAGGAGGCTCAGGCCAAGCATCATCAAGAGGTCGGCGCGAAAGGCGGCGAAATCCACCTCCAGCGGGACGGCGAGGGCCGTGATTCCGAGCACGAACGTCGCGTTGAAGACGTTCGAGCCGACGAGGTTGCCGAGGATAAGGTCGCCCTGGCGTCGTGCCGCGGCGACCACGGAGCCGGCCAGCTCCGGCAGGCTTCCGCCGACGGCGACCAGGGTAAGGCCGATGACCCGCTCGGTCACGCCGAGTTCCCGGGCCAGCCCGACGGCGCCCTCCACGAGCATCTGCGCCCCCGCGACCAGCAACGCGACGCCGAGCCCCACGCCGCACAACGCCACCCACGGCGACCCTGCTCGGCCCGCCTCCTCCCCGTCCGGCTCGTCACCGGGAACGGCGGGCCTGTACACCAGCAGCACGGCGAAGTAGGTCCCGAGCGCGGCCAGCAGCACGACCCCCTCGGGCCTGCCCAGGGCGCCGTTCGCCAGCAGGGGAAAGAGGAGCGCCCCGGCCGCGATCATAAACGGCACCTCGCGCCGCAGGGAGCGCCGCCTCGACCGAAGGGGACGGACCAGCGCCATCGCACCCAAAACCAGCCCCAGGTTGGCGATGTTCGAACCCACGACGTTCCCGAGGGCCGTCCCGGGGGCATCGCCGAAGCCCGCAACGAGCGTGGTCGCAAGCTCCGGCGCGGAGGTGGCGAAGGCCACCACCGTGAGGCCGACCGTGAGCGCGCTCATGCCCGCCGCGCGCGCCAGGCGGACGGCGCTCCTCACGAGCACCTCCCCGCCCGCGTACAGCAGCCCCACCCCGGCGAGCACGAGCAAGGCCGTCACCGGCCAACGCCCCGAACCGGCGCCCGGCCTTCCTGGGGAATCTCAGCCGTCGCGGCCCTCCCCCGGTAGCGGGGAGACGAGGACCGGTCCACCGACGCCCCGCAAGACGCCGGTGGGGACGCTGCCGAGGGCGAGGCGGCCCACCGCCCCCAGACCCCGGCTGCCGACGGCGACGAGCGCAGGACGCTCGTCCCTTTCGGCAACCTCCTGGATGGCGGCGGCCACGAACGTGACGATGGGGGCCGCCCCTGTGGCGGACCAGCGCAGCCCCACGAGCAGCACCGGCAAGACGACTATCGGCACCGCGGCGGGCACCGCGGCGAGCGCCCAGTAGAGGAAATTCACGGGAAGTTCAGAGCTCACTGCGTCCCCTCCTTTGCGGTGTGCGATGTGGGCGGGAGGCCCCCGATCACGGGCAGCCCGTCAACCCGGCCCCAACGCGCGGGCAGACGGAGGGGCTTTCGAACCGCGGCGATAGGACCGCGAACGTGCCCGGCGGGGTCGACGGGGGGCGCCTTTGGCGGGTGCCCCCGGCGGCGTACCGGGACGGATGGCGCGGGGCCGTCACTCCGGCTCCTCGCCCGCGGAAATAAAGCGGTCGTAGAGC
>JALZNL010000567.1 GCA_030857715.1 Actinomycetota bacterium
GGCTTCGCCGCCCGCACAGAAGGGCTTGATCCCCAGCTTCATCAAGCCTTGGAGAAGATGAACAGCGTCGCTTTCATCGTGACCATGCTCCCCATCGGTGTCATGATGGCCGCTGTCGCCGTAGTAATCCTAAAGACGCGTGTCCTGCCCCTCTGGATCGGGCTACTGGCAGCACTCACCGCGCCCGCCTGCTGGGTCAACGGGATGTTCCTGGATGCTGAGTTCGGACCGGCGTTCCTGCTCTTTTTGCTCTGGGTGACGATAACCAGCATAGTCCTGACCTTACGTGCGGGCAGAGCAACCGTAAAGGCAGCGGCTAGCTCCAAAGCCGCGTGGCCCGAGCCCCTGCGCTAACGTGCTAGAGACGATCGTCCTGTAGAGTGGCGTTGTGACGACAGGAGCAAGGCAACAGGGTCGAGAAGTCGGTGGGCCGGGCGCCCGCGCCGCTTCCGGGCTCGCTTGGGCGCTGTGGACGCTCGCGCTGATGTCCTTTGTGGTGATGGGGGTGTTCAGGTTCCTGAACTCTTCTACCCCAACGGCAGCCCCCCGGAATCCGCTGGTTCTGGACTTCTGTTTTTGGCTGCTTTTCGTGTCCTTCGCGACCGTTGGTGCCTTGGTGGCCTCTCGGTGGCCCAAAAACGCGATCGGCTGGATCTTCTGTTGGCTGGGACTCTCCTTCTCGCTGGGGAGCGCAAGCGAAGAGTACGCCCTCTACGCGCTTGTGACCGAGGCGGGTTCGCTGCCCGGGGCAGAGGGTATGCTCTGGCTCACCGCGTGGTTCGGCGGGCCCATCGTCTTTGCGTTGTTTGCCCTCGTCTTTTTGCTTTTCCCCGACGGGCGTCTGCCATCGCGCCGCTGGAGACCGGTGGTTTGGCTCGAGCTGGTAGCCGTTGTTTGTCTCGTTGCCTCGGCTTTCGAGCCGGGCCCACTCGGGAACCTCGGGCTCGTGCGGGTGTCCAACCCCTTCGGCATCCAGGGCGCCGCCGGGCTGCTTGGTACGCTGGGATTGGTCGGCTTCTTTATGACGCTCGGGGTCGCCGTAGCGGGGGGCATCTCGTTGGTGCTGCGCTTCCGCAGAGCACGGGGAGTGGAGCGTCAGCAGATCAAGTGGTTTGCCTTCTCCGGCGTCGTGTTCTGCGCCGTCTTCGCCGCTGGCCCGTTCTTGTGGTCCCTCCCCAAGTCTCCGGGAACCGTGTGGATCTGGCCGGTGCTCTTCCTGGCAGGAGCGAGCACCATCCCGGTAGCGGTCGGGATCGCCATCTTGAGGTACCGCCTCTACGACATAGACCTCCTCATCAACCGCACCCTGGTCTACGGTTCACTCACAGCCACGCTGGTCGCGGTTTACTTCGGGGGCATCGTCGTGTTGCAGCGGCTCTTCGTCGTCCTCACCGGCGAGAAGTCCACCCTCGCTGTTGTGGCCTCCACCCTTGTGATCGCCGGCCTGTTCAACCCCCTCAGACGCCGCATACAGGGCTTCATAGATAGGCGCTTCTACCGCAGGAAGTACAACGCCGCAAAGACGCTGGCCGCCTTCGGCGCCCGGTTGCGAGAGGAGACGGACCTTGACACGCTGGGCGACGACCTGGTGGGGGTGGCCAGGGGCACCATGCAGCCAGAGCACGCCTCCTTGTGGCTGCGTCCCGAGACGACCTCCTCGAAAGGGGAGCGGGCAGACTAGCAGCCCCTCTATTCACCCGAGTGCGTGGAAGATCTTCCACGAAGTCCATATCCAAGATGCCGCATAGTATCGGGGCGTAGCCGTCCTTCGAAGCCAATCATTGACCACGTGCCCACAACCTCGATCACAAGACGTGGGAAGGCCGAATAGAGTTGCGGGATCTCGGATAAGTCGCGGGAATCGCGCACCAACGTGACCTACCGCCTCGACACCGAATCGGCGCACGACTTCCTCGACGACTACGTGACGCTTCCTTTGAAAGGCTTCAGGCAACAGGTTTCAGGCTGCAGGAGGCCGACCCGGGCCGTGGGATACGGTCGAAGGCCGGTGCGGGCTTCCGCAAACTGCTTTAATCCCGGCGCCGGCCGGTCTCCTGTAGGGCCGAGGGCTCCGGTGCCCAACCCCGGGCGGCGAAGTACCGGGCGTAGGTCAGGATAAGGTCTCCGTCCATGTCCGGCCTTCGCGGGCCGTCCTCGCCCAGGGCCCGCCGGGTGTTCCTGTCGTCGTAGACGTTGCCGTCCGAGAGGTCTTCGGCGTCGGGTGCGGCCCCGCGCAGGATCATGCCAGGACCGTCCTCGTCTTCGGGCGGCGCGGCCTCCAGCCGGCGCAACCACTCGGCGTAGGGGACGCGTTCCAGCGTGTACCCCCCCTCCTCCAGCCAGTCGAAGACTTTCCCGGCGGACACGGGGTCCGGGTTGGCGAGATGGTAAGTCCCGCCGGTCGCTTCGGGTTTCGAGGCCACACTGAGGATCGCGGCGGCCACGAAGTCCACGGGCATCATCTCTATTCTCCAGCCTTCGACCTCCGGGGTGGCGCCCAGGCGCAGGGATTCGG
>JALZNL010000568.1 GCA_030857715.1 Actinomycetota bacterium
CGAGACGCTCGAGTCCTTCGGGGGGTTGGAGATCTCCCGTCCGACGGAGAACAGCGTCGTCGCCCGCCTCGTCGGAGAGAGGCCGGGCCGCACCCTCGCCCTCCGCGCGGACATCGACGCACTGCCCATCCTCGAAGAGAACGACTTCGAGTTCGCCTCCCGGGACCCCGGCGCCATGCACGCCTGCGGCCACGACGGCCACACCGCCATGCTGCTTGGGGCGGCTGAGATACTCTCCGGGATGCGCGACGAGGTCGACGGCGAGGTCCGCTTCGTCTTCCAGCACGCCGAGGAGCTCTTCCCCGGCGGCGCCGAGGAGCTCGTCGAGGCCGGGGTGATGGACGGCGTGGACGCCGCCGTCGGTATCCACCTCTGGTCCCAACTCCCGGTTGGCAAGGTCGGCGTCACCTACGGCCCGATGATGGCAGCGCCCGACATCTTCAACGTCACCATCCAGGGCAAGGGCGGCCACGCCGCCATGCCCCATCAGACCGTGGACTCCATCGCCGTCGGCGCGCAGGTGGTGACGAACCTGCAGCACGTCGTTGCCCGCGAGACCGACCCGCTGGCGAACGTGGTTCTCTCCGTAACCCGTTTCGAGGGCGGCACGACCCACAACGTCATCCCCGGCACCGTCGAGATGGAGGGGACCGTGCGGACCCTCGATCCGGCCGTGCGCGACCGGATGCCCGGGATCATGGAGAGGGTAATAAAAGGGGTCACGACGGCCCACGGGGCCGACTACGAGTTCTCCTACACCCGCGGCTACCGCCCGGTGGTCAACGACGACGGGTTGATTCGGGAGATCGAAGAGACAGCCCGCGACGTGGTAGGCGAGGGCAACGTAGAGGCCATGCCGCCGAACATGGGCGGGGAGGACTTCTCGGCCTACGGGCAGCGGGTGCCCGCGGCGTTCTACCTGGTCGGGGCGGGGAACGAGGCGAAGGGCATAACCGCCCCGCACCACCACCCGCGCTTCACCATAGACGAGGACGCGCTGGCCGTGGGGCTCAAGATGCACCTCGCCGTCGCGACGAGGATGCTCGGCAATAAAGGAGGCGCGGCATGAAGCTCATACACGTCCTGGCTGCTCTACCTTTCCTCGGCATCCTGGTCGGGGTCGGGTTCGTGAACCGGGTGGAGCCGTTAGTGCTCGGGATGCCCTTCATCCTGTTCTGGATCGTGATGTGGGTGGTGCTTACCTCGATCATCATGGCGATCGTCTATCGTCTGGACCCGACCAACAGGGAGGACGCGGAATGAACGCGGCGCTCGTCGTCATCTTCTTCTTTCTCGCGTTCGCGCTCTTTCTCGGCATAATGGCGCGGCGGGGGCAGGACATGGACATGGAGCAGTGGACGGTCGGGGGGCGGGGGTTCGGGACGCTCTTTGTTTTCCTGCTTTTGGCCGGGGAGATCTACACGACTTTTACCTTCCTCGGCGGCTCGGGCTGGGCCTACGGCGAGGGCGGGCCGGCCTTCGCAGCTCTTCCCGGCCGCGACCCTCTCGCTGCTGCCCAACAACTTCGTCACCAAGTGGGGCGCCGGCGCCGGTATCGCGGCGGGCGTGGCGACTGTCACCTACGTCACCGTCGCCGGCACCACCATCGGGGACCTCCTGCCCTTCCTGCCGCAGGTGCTCGCCGACACCAACATCGGCATCGTCGCCCTCTTCGTGAACTTCGCCGTGATGATCGGGGTCAGCTTCGCCACCGGCGGTTTCGCCGTCCGCCGCGAGCAGAGCGTGTGAATTTTAGGTTTCAGGCATCAGGTTTCAGGCATCAAGTTACCGGTTGCCCGCGTGGGTCTGTGGGGAGGCTGGCCTAAAGGTTCGGTGTCGCCGTCCCTACAAATGGGGTATGGAGCTGAGGGAGCTTGAGACTTTCGGTGAGCCGGGGGCTGTGGTCTATCTCGCGGATTGCATCGAGTTCATGCGCCTCATGCCGGCGGGGAGCGTGGATGCCGTCTTCGCCGATCCACCCTACCGGCTTTCGAACGGCGGCGTTACCGTGGAGGGCGGGCGCCTCGCGTCCGTGGACAAGGGAAACTGGGACCGTTCGCTCGGTTCTTTTGGCGAGGATCACGCCTTCAACGAGCGGTGGCTGAGAGAAGCGCGCCGCGTCCTCAAGCCGGGCGGGACCATCTGGGTGAGCGGCACCCACCACATAATTTTCAGCATCGGGTTCGCGCTACAGACGCTGGGGCTCAAGGTGATCAACTCCGTGGCCTGGGAGAAGCCAGATCCACCCCCGAACGCGCTCCATACGGCATTTACCCACGCCCACGAAACGCTCGTCTGGGCGGGCAAGCGGGGCGCGCGTCATACTTTCAACTACGACGTCATAAACAGCAGGGACCCAGGCTCCCAGGTCTCGTCCGTCTGGCGAATACCGCCGCCCTCCAGGAGAGAGAAGCTCCACGGCCGCCACCCGACCCAGAAGCCGCTCCGTCTCGTGCGCCGGGCGCTGCTCGCCTGCACACGGGAGGGAGATCTCGTCTTCGACCCTTTCTGCGG
>JALZNL010000569.1 GCA_030857715.1 Actinomycetota bacterium
GGACGGGCTCGACCGGGAGAACCTCGACCCTGCCTGCCCGCCCGGACTCGGAAGGGGCATTCTGGACCCCGGGTTTCTCGGACCGGACGACGACCGGGGCGGACCCGCGGTCCGAAAGCTCCTCGAAGACCCTGACTTCGGGGTATCAGGGGAGGCGGCGGAAGACCTGAGAAGCGGCGTCGTGGACCCGCGGCTCGTGACGACGCTGCGGACGGTGGCGGGCGAACATAGGATCTGCGTGGACGTCTTCAAGGAGGGCCACTTCTTTCTCCCCGGCGTAGAAGACGGTCCGCGCATCCCGGACGGCTACGGCAGGGCCGGCGGGCTTCCGAACACCCACTTCTTCGGCCGGGCCGCGGACATCCGGTACGTGGACGGCGAGCCCGTCGAGGGCAACGAGTCGAGCCAGGAGGTCCTCGACGTGGGACGGGTCCTGGCTGACCTCCCGGCCCCGAACAGGCCGGACCAGATCATCGGCCCCGAGGAATGGACGCGCGAGCTGGGCTTCGGCTACGAGGAGGGTTGGATCCTGGACAGAGACCAGCTAGAACTCCACGACGAACACATCCATCTCGGCTACACGAAGGCCCGCGGCACCCGCAACACGCGCTAGGCGCGCCCCAGAGACTCCCGGTGTGCGGCGGCGCGTTCGACGTACTCGTTGGCGCCGCGCTCTATGTCCTTCGTCTGCTCTTCCGTGACCTCGCCGGTGCGTTTGGCCGGGATGCCGACGATCAGGCTGCGGGGCGGGAACTCCCGGTTTTCGGGGACGACGGCGCCGGCGGCAACTATAGAACCCTCTCCTATCTTCGCGCCGTTGAGGATGGTGGCGCCCATCCCGATCAGGCACCCGTCCCCGACCTCGCAGCCGTGGACCACTGCGTTGTGCCCGACCACACAGCCCTCACCGACCGTCGCCGGGAAACCGGGATCTGCGTGCAGGACGCAGCCGTCCTGGACGTTCGTCCGCGCGCCGATCCGGATCGGCTCCGTGTCGCCGCGCAACACCGCCCCGTACCAGACGCTGGAGTCCTCCCCGAGATGCACGTCGCCGATGACGTAAGCTCCGGGCGCAACCCATGCGGAAGGCGCGAGTTCCGGTAAGCGGTTCCCATGCGGAAGAAGGGCGCCGCTCTTTGCGGTCAGATCCAACGCCGCACCCGACCCTTGTACCGCAGGTACTCGTCGCCGAACTTGCCCTCCAGGTAGCGCTCCTCGCGCTTTACGACGCCGCGATCCACGAGATGCAGGACGGCCGGGAGCAACAACGCGGCCGGGAGCGCGTTCGCCCGGGCGCTTATGCCGGAGTAGATCAGGGCCATACCGACGTAGAGCGGGTTGCGCGTAAACCCGTACGGCCCCGCCTCGACGATGGCGGTCGTGGGATGGTACGGGTCCACGTTGGTCCCCGCCCGGCGCATCTCGCGGAAGCCCCAGAGGCCGAGAGAGAGCCCGCCGACGACGAGAGGCCAGCCCAATATCTTCGAGAGGGCTCGGGGCAGAAAAGGCGTAGGACGAAGCCGGTTCACCAGCAGGCCCGCAACCAACGCGCCCGCGAAGATCAGGGGCGGCGGGGCCACCACCCCCGGGTTGTCCGCCCTCTCTCCGTTACCGTCGCCCATTCCCATGCTCCCTTCCGTCCGCCCTACCGCGCAACCGACACCGGCGGGACACCGTCACGCCGACCACCCAAAATCCGACGGCTGATAGCGCGTCCCGCCCCGCGAGCCGCCTCACACCTCCACCAGCACCGCGTCGCCCTGCCCGCCGCCGGAGCAGATGGTCGCGAGGCCCCTGCCACCGCCCCTGCGCCGCAACTCGTACAGGAGCGTCGCCAGGATACGCGCCCCGCTCGCTCCGACCGGGTGACCGAGCGCGAGCGCCCCACCGTTGACGTTGACGATCTCCGAATCGACGCCGAGCATCCGGGTCGAGTGGATCGCCACGCCCGCGAACGCCTCGTTGATCTCCACCAGGTCCAGGTCCTCGGCCCTCCACCCTGCCTTCTCCAGAGCCTCCTTCCCCGCGTTACCGGGTACCGTGAGCAGGTTCGGCGGTTCTTCGGCGACCTTGGCGTGCGCGACGATGGTCCCCAGCGGTTCGAGGCTACGCTCCCTCGCGAAGGATTCGCCCGCGAGCACCAGGGCCCCGGCCCCGTCGGTGACGCCGGGCGCGTTGCCGGCGGTCACGGTGCCGTCCTCGTCGACGGGACCGAGGGAGGCCAGTTTCTCCAGCGTGGTGTCGCGCCGGATGGGCTCGTCGTGCTCGACGTAGGTCGTCCGGCCCTTCCTGCCGGCGACCTTGACGCCCACGATCTCCTCCGCCAGCCGCCCCTCGTCGGTCGCCGCGGCGGCCCTCTGGTGGCTGCGAAGCGCCCACGCGTCCTGGTCCTCGCGGGAGATGCCGAACCTTCTGGCGCCGTCGGTCCCGAAGCGGACCATGTTGACGTGCTCGAAGGCGTCGAGCAGGCCGTCGTGCATCATCGCGTCGTGGGCCGGCATGTCCCCCAGG
>JALZNL010000570.1 GCA_030857715.1 Actinomycetota bacterium
CGTGCTCCTCGGGCCAGGCGCGCAGGGTGGCGGCCAGGTTCGGCCCGCCCACGAACTCGACGGGCCGGCTCTTCGCCACCTCGACGGCGCGTGAGATCCAGGCCCCGCTCCCCGTTAGCTCCTCCAGCGCCTCGCCCCCATAGATGTCGTCCACGAGAACACCCGCCGCCGCGTCTCTCTCGGCCACCCGCCGGAACGCCCGTGCGAGCAGCACCTTGAGCTCTCGCAGGCGCCCGCGGTCCACCCCTAGCTCGTCGGCCGCCTCTTCGAGTTGCCAGCGATGGTCCACGGCCAGCACCCGCAGCTCTTGCGGGTCGTTGCGGGTCGTGGCGCGGTGGAGGTGATCCAACCATGCGTCGTCCCTGAGACGCCGCGGCTTCTCCGGCAAGGCCAGGAAATACTCCAATTCCTCCGTCGTCGGCATGGCCGGGGAGCATCCGTGCCGGGAGACGACGATGGCGCCGCAGGCGTTCCCGAGGCGCAGGCATTCTTCGAGCGGCTCCTCGCGCAGCCAGCCGCTCAGGAACCCGCTCATAAATGCGTCGCCGGCACCCACGGAGTTGAAGACCTCCACCGGGAAACCCGGCACCCGCACGCCGTCTTCGAGGTCGTCCGGTATGTCGCCGGGAAAGACTATGGCACCCATCGCCCCGACCTTGAGCACGATGGTCGCGCCTGAGAGGCCGCGGATACTCAGGAGCGCCTCGTGGGTGTCCGTCGAGCCGCCGGCGATCCTGACTTCCTCCTCCGTACCCACGACGAGGTCGCAGTCCGGCAGCACGGAGCGGTAGACCTCCGTCACCTCCTCGCTGGCGACGAACATCTCCCCGCCCTGCTCGTGGGAGGCCACGCCCCAGAACACCGGCCGGTAGTCCAGGTCGAAGACGACCTGCGTTCCGCCGCGCCGCGCCGCCTCTATAGCCTCTACTGAGGCCGCCCTGGCCCCCGGCCGCGAGAGGGGCGTGCCCGTGACGAGCAACGCTTTGGAAGAAGCTATGAAGTCCGGGTCCACGTCTTCTCTCTCGACGGCGAGGTCGGCTGCGTCGCCGTAGGCGAAGATCCTTGGGAAGTCCTCTATCGCCCTGACGGCGAGCAGGACGTAGGGCGTGAGCTTCTCCGGATCTGACCGGACCTGGGAAACATCAACCCCGTTCTCGACCAGGGTCTTCCGCACGAAGCGCCCCATCTGCTCGTCCCCGACGCGGGTGAGCATGGCGCTCTTTACGCCGAGCCGGGCCGTGCCGACGGCGATGTTCGTGGCGCTGCCGCCGACGTACTTGCGGAAGGACTGAACGTCTTCCAATTTGGAGCCGTCCTGCTCGGCGTAGAGGTCCACGCTGGTGCGCCCGATGCAGACGAGGTCTGGCCCGTTCACGCGCCACCCCCGACCCGGCGCTCGCCGGCCGTCGCGTGCGGCCCGGACGCCTGCGCCGACTCCCCGACGCCCTCCCATTGGCCCGTGTCGCAGGAGCGATCCATCGCGTCCACGACCCGCATGGTCGAGACGATGTCGTGGATGCTCGCCGCGCGCTGGCGGCCGTCGGCTATGGACGAGAGGAACCGCTCTGCCTCGGCGACCTTCAGGTCGTCGTAGCCCATCGAGATGCCCGCGCCGGGTTGGAACCTGTCGAAGTCCCCCATCCCGGGCGCGGCGTAGACCGTGCGGTAGCCCCGGTCGCCGGTCCCGTCCGCCCTGTACAGCTCCAGCTCGTTGAGGCGCTGGAAGTCCCAGGAGAGGGCGCCGCGGGTGCCGTTGACCTCGAAGCTCATCCTGACGTGCGGCCCTATGCAGGTCCGGCTGTTCTCCATCGTCCCGCGGGCGCCGTTCTCGAACCGCAGGAGGCCGCCCACGTAGTCCTCGTTCTCGACGGCCCCCATCTCCCCGTCCTCGACCGTGAAGTGGCCCGTTCCCATTCCCTCGGGCACCTCCGGCCGGGTCCGGATAAAGGTCTCCCTCTGGGCCGAGACGCTCTCGATGGGGCCGATGAGGTTCTGGGCCATGTCAACGGAGTGGGGCATGATGTCCCCGAGCACCCCGAGGCCCGCGCCGTCAAGCTTATAGCGCCAGGTCAGGGCGCCGTTCGGGTCGGCGGCGTAGTCGGCGAGGAAGTAGCCCCTGTAGTGCGTGATCTCCCCGAGCTCCCCCGCCGCGATAAGCTCCCTGGCATACTCCACCGCCGGGACGTGGCGGTACATCAGGCCGATCATGCTCATAACGCCGGCCTCCTCGACCGCCTTTCCAATGTCGTAAGTCTCGGACGGGTACCTCCCGCACGGCTTCTCCAACCAGATGTGCTTGCCAGCCCGCGCCGCCGCGACGGCGACTTCTTTGTGCAAATAGTTCGGCGCGGCGATGCTCACCGCCTCGACCTCGGGGTACTCTATGACCTCCCGCCAGTCGGTGGTCCAGCCCTCGTAGCCGAGACGTTCGGCGGCGTCCCGCGCGCGCTCTTCGACCGCGTCGGCCGCGATAACGAGCCTCGGTCTGAGCCCGCATTCGGGGTA
>JALZNL010000571.1 GCA_030857715.1 Actinomycetota bacterium
GCCGACGTCCGAGAGGACCTTGAGCTCAAGCAGGATCTCACGCTCCCCGCCCGGCAGCCCCCGCTCCCGGAACGCGGGGGCCTGCCGCGTCGAGGTGGCAAACGAGCCGTTGCCCCGACCGCCTTCACCACCCTGGGCTACTACGAACGAGGCCCCGGGCTCGGAGAGGTCCGCGAGCAGGCCGTTCTCGTCGAAGACCTGGGTGCCTACGGGGACTTCGAGGTGCGTGTCCCCGCCGCGTTCGCCGGCGCGGTTGTTGCCGGAGCCGTGCCTGCCGCGGTCGGCCTTTATGACCTGGCGTCGGGCGTAGGGTTCGAGGGTGGTCAGGTCCTCGGTGGCGTGCAGGATCACGGACCCGCCGTCGCCGCCGCGGCCACCGTCGGGGCCGCCGCGCGGCTTGTACTTCTCCCGGTTGAAAGAGACGCTGCCGTCACCGCCGCGGCCCCCGTGGACGGCGAAGCGGGCTTCATCGACGAACTGCAAAGGGGCTACATACCCCCGATACGCGCGTTCCTCAGGCCGTGGCCTCCTCCAGGACGGGCTCCTCGACCACGCGCACCAGGCTCTTGCCGCGGGTGCGCCCGAAGTCGACCCTGCCGTCCACCTTGGCGAAGAGCGTGTCGTCCGAGCCCTTCCCCACGTTCTGCCCGGCGCGGACCTTCGAGCCGCGCTGGCGCACGATGATGCTGCCGGCGGTGACCGTCTGGCCGCCGTAGGCCTTCACACCGAGGCGCCTGCCCGCTGAGTCGCGGCCGTTGCGGGAAGACCCGCCGCCTTTCTTATGAGCCATCCTGAACCTCCAGAACCTTTATCCGGGTCTGCGCCTGACGGTGCCCGGTCTTCTTACGCGAATTCTTCTTTGCGCGGTACTTGTAGATATGGATCTTCTCCCCGCGCAGGTGCTCGAGTATCTCGACCCGCGCCGTCCGGGCGCCCATGTCGAAGCCCTCGTCGTCCACCGTGAAGCCGACCGGGAGCTCGACCGAGTCCCCGACGTCGCCCTTTACGCGGTCAAGGACCAACTCCTGGCCCTCCCGCACCCTGTACTGCTTTCCGCCGCACTTTACAACCGCAAACATCTACCGCTCCTAGAACTTTTCAAAAGGATCAAACGTGCTCTACGACGCAACAGTATACCCGCCGGGGAACCGCTCGACCAGGGAAAACCTACACCTTCGGGTGTTTGGAGGCCTCAGAGCGCGAGCGCATCGCGATGCTCTGGAGGAGGCCGAGGGACATCACGCTCACGACGAGGCTGCTTCGGCCGTAGGAGATAAACGGCAGAGGGATGCCCGTCACCGGCATGATGCCCATCGTCATGCCGATGTTAACGAGGATGTGGAAGAGGAACATCGTGCCGATACCGACCGCTATAAGGACCCCGAAGCGGTCGCGCGAGATGGTCGCGACGTGGAGTATGCGCCAGATCAGGACGAAGAACAGCAACACGAGCGCCATGCTCCCCACGAACCCGAACCTCTCGGCCAGGTTCGAGAAGATAAAGTCCGTGTGGTCCTCAGGTAAAAATCCGAGGTTCGCGAGCGTCGTCGCGTCGAAGCCCTTGCCGGTGATGCCGCCTGAGCCTATCGCCATCTTGGACTGGGCGACCTGGTAGCCCAGATCTCCCGACTCGCTCGGGCTCATGAACGACGTGAGTCGGGCCACCTGGTACTCCTCGAGGATACCGAGCTTGACCCCGAGCACCATGGAGACGACGGCCGCCAGGACGATGCCCCCGAGCTGGATGAGGCGCGCGCCGGCCACGTAGGCCATCACCACGAAGACCGCCCCGAAGACCGTGGCGGTGCCCAGGTCTGGCTGCACCAGGACCAGCAGGCTCGGGACGGCCATGATCCCGAGCGCCTTCAGGAAAACGTCGTGCTCGCCGACGGCCTTCTCGGCAAAAAACCCGGCGAGGACGACGACCATGAGCGGCTTGGCGAACTCCGAGGGCTGCACCCTGATCGGGCCGACGTCCAGCCAGCTCGTCGAGCCGTTGGCCGTGGCGCCCATCAGCGTCACCGCCAGCAGCATGACGATGGCGAGGCCGTAGATCGGGCGCAGGAACCGGCGCCAGACGCGGTAGTCGACGATAGCCAGCGGTATGGCCCCCATAAAACCGACGACGAAGCCTATGGCCTGGTTTGTCGCGTAGGCCTCCCTCGCGTCGGTGCCCGCCACGTAGACGGCCAGGATGCCGAACCCCGAGAGCGCCAGGGAGACGAGCAGCAGCGGCAGGTCCATGGACCTCCACAACCGGGGGCTCTCCTTCCTGGTCTTCCGTTCCTCTCTCCGGAGAAAGTCTTCGCGGGTCAGGCTCACCTGGACTCCCACGCGTGGCTCTTGACGTTGACGATCTTCAACAGCCATCCTCCAACCAGGTAGGCCAGCACGGCGTTTAGCAGGGCGTCGGGGAGTATACCGGCTACGGCGTACTCCGCGAGCGGCGGCCCGCCGTAGCCGGCCAGGTTGCGGGCCGTCCATCCCAAAAGAC
>JALZNL010000572.1 GCA_030857715.1 Actinomycetota bacterium
CGCCTTAACCGCGCGGCTCCTCGCCAGGGAACCGGGGGATCGCTACCCGGACGCCTCCGCCCTCATAGAGGCGTCAGCCACACGGGCGCCACCTGTGAGACCGTCACGGCCCGCAAGGGCGCAAGGGAAACTGGGGCGAAGACGCTGGTCGTCACCAGCTTCCCCCGCTTCTCCATCACGGATTTCGCCAACGTGGTCCCCGCGGCCGGCGGCCCAGAGCAGTCTTTCCGCATGGAGGCCACGACCAGCCGCATCGCCCACCTCCGCGTCCTAGCCGCCCTCTTTGTGGCGACCGCAGTGCGCATCAAGCGCCGCCGACCCCGCGCTCGACACCACATACGTGCTCGGAGGGCACCGCTACTAGCCCCTGGTGCCGGCGCGGTCCACCGGACTGGTACGAGCTTACCTAAGGGCGCCCGTCAGCTCCGCTGCGCCCATGCCGGCCTCGCGCAGGTACGCGGAGAACTCCGCCAGGATCTCGCCGGGATCTCGGACAAAGCTGGCGGTCCCGACCTGGACCACGGTCGCGCCGGCGAGCATGAACTCGGCCACGTCCACGCCGCTCGTCACGCCACCTCCCCCGAGGATCGGCACGCGAACGGTCCTGGCGACGTCGTGGACAGCCTTGAGTGCTATGGGCTTGACGGCGGGCCCGGAGAGCCCGCCGCGCACCAGCACCGACCTCCTCTTTGCGTCTATCGTGAGGGCCGGTATGGTGTTCATGACCGTTAGCGCGTCGGCGCCGGCCGATTCGGCCGCCCGGGCGTTTCCGACGACCCCCTCGTGGGTGAGTTTGGCGAAGAGCGGCTTGGTGGGCGCCGCGGCGCGGCAGGCGGCCACAACATCCTCGACGGCGGCGGGGCCGGCGCAGAAGGTGAGCCCGCCGTGCTCGACGTTGGGGCAGGAGAGGTTCAGCTCTATGGCGGCCACGCGGCCGTCCCCGGAGACCCTCTCGCAGAGGGCCGCGAAGTCGCGGACCGTCTCCCCCGCCACCGAGACGAAGATGGGGACGCCGAGGTCGAAGGCGTCGAGGTCCTCCATGAAGCGCTCGACGCCTGGGTTCTGCAGCCCGATGGAGTTGACCATGCCGGCGGGCGTCTCGGCGACACGCGGCGGCGGGTTGCCAACCCGGGCGGCCGGGGTCGTGGTCTTGGGCAGTATCGCCCCGTAGACGCCATCGACCTCACCGAGCGCCTCCTTCGCCAGCGTCCCGGAGGCGGGAACGAGCGGCGTGCTCAGGGTTATCCCGCACAGCTCGACCGAGAGATCAACGCCCGTCGCCCTCTCCCGCACTACCACGCCAGCGCCTCCGCCCGGAAGACCGGGCCCTCGACGCAGGAGCGGACGTATCCGCCATCGACCGGCACCACACAGCCGTTGCACGACCCGTTTCCGCAGCCCATACGCTCCTCCACGGAGAGCTGCCGCAGCCCTTCCGGCCCCGCGGCGTCCTTGACGGCGGCCAGCATGGCGTTCGGGCCGCAGGCGTAGACGGTCGGGTAGGCGGTGAGGTCGGGGGCCGCGTCGAGGACCGTGCCGTGGGTGCCGGCCGATCCGTCCATCGTGGCGACGGTGGCGCCGGGAAAGTCGGCGGCTACGGCGGCCGTCCTGTTGTCGAGAAAGCCAAGGAACACGTCGTGGGCGATGCCGCGGGCGGCGAGCTCCCTGACCAGGATCTTGAGCGGCGCAACACCGATGCCACCGCCGAGCAGCGCGGCCCTTCCGCCGGAAACGTCGATCTCGAAACCCCTGCCGAGCGGGGCCGTGACCTCTATCGTCTCCGTCGCCCGGTCCAGCAACGCCGTGCCGCGGCCCCTGACCTCGAAGAGCAGGCTCGCCACCCCGTCCTCGAAGTCGTAGAACGAAAACGGGCGGGCCAGGAAAGGGTCGAGCGTTACCGGGCAACCGGCAGCGCGGGCCATGACGAAACGGCCGGGCTCTACCTTCTCGCCGGGCCAGCGGTAGCTGAGGAGTGTGTAGGCGCCGAGCTCGCGGCGCTCTTCGATCTCTACGGTGTGGAACTTCACGCGCGCGTCGCGTAGAGGCCCTGAAGACTGTTCACTCGGCGGGTGCCGCCCCGGATGCGGGCCTCGATGCCCTGGACGGCGGCGGCCGAGCCGGCGAGGGTCGTGATGCAAGGGACGCCGTGCATCAGAGCCCCGCGACGGATCAAATATCCATCCGTCCGCGCCCCGCGCCCCCAGGGGGTGTTGACGATCAAGTCCACCCCGCCCTCCTCTATGAGCGAGAGGACGTCGCCGCCGGCCTCGCCTATCTTCGGCACCACCACGACCGGAAGCCCGTTGCTCTTGAGAACCTCCGCCGTCCCCTCGCTCGCCGAGATCTCGAACCCGAGGTCCGCGAAAGCCCGCGCTATGAGCACCACCGAGCGCTTGTCCCTGTTCGAGACCGAGATGTACACCCGCCCCGAGACCGGCAGCGTCTGGCCCGCGGCGATCAAGGCCTTGGCGAACGCCCCGCCGAAGGTCCGGT
>JALZNL010000573.1 GCA_030857715.1 Actinomycetota bacterium
CGCCACAAGCCCCTCGTCCACGATCTCGACGATCCTGTTCCCCATCTCGACCCCGGATTGGAACAGGTCCTGCCCGACGTACGCGAGCGCCGGGTTGTCCTGCCCCACCGCGCCGTCGGCGTTGTACGCGATCACCGGTATATCCTGGTCCAGCGCCCGCTGGATGGGGTCGTTGAAGGCCTCAGGGTCCACCACCGCCACCGCGATGCCGTCGGCGTTACCCGAGATGGCCGAGTCCATGGCACCCACCATCTCCCTTACGACGGAGGCCTCCGAACCGGTCCACTGCGACGTCGTCCCGAGCAACGCCTCCGCATCCTCGATGCCGTACTGCGTCGGCACGAAGAAGGGGTTGGTCGTCACGTGGTTGACGAAGACGAAGTTGTACTCGGGCGTGTCCGGGAAGTTGCCGCCGGAACCGCCAGATCCACCCTGGCTCGCCTGCTGCGCCTCCTGCCGGCACCCGGCGAGCAACAGCCCCGCCGACGCCAGTGCACCACCCGCCAGGAACTGCCGCCGCCCCAGCCTCAGGTCGCCGAAACCAACCGCGCTGGATCCACGCCCGCCCATACGCCACCCCTATCTGTTCTTTGTGCGAAAACCTTTCCCGCCGAACATTGTCATACCAATATGCATCCGTGTCAAGCGTCGGCGCCGCGTCTAGTCTTGTCCCTCGCCCTGTTCCCACCAGAGGCCCATGCGGGCCGTCGTGCCGCCGTCGGCGTAGAGGACCTGGCCCGTAACGAAGTCCGCGGCGTCGGAGACGAGGAAGGCGACCGTGGGTCCTATGTCCTTCGGGTGCCCGACGCGGCCCCACGGGACGAGGGTGTCGCCGAACTCCGAGGAGTAGTTCGGGTCGTCGAAGTAGCGGGGGACCTCGATGATGCCGGGGCCGACGGCGTTCACGCGGATTTTCTCGTCTGTTAGCTCTATCGCGAGCTGGCGGGTGAAGGCGTTGATAGCACCCTTGGTGGCCGCGTAGGCCGTGTGCCGGGGGAACCCCGCGAACCCGTGGATGGAGGTGATGTTCACGATGCTTCCGCCGCCCCGCTCCCGCATGAACGGCACCGCCCGCCGGGCGAGAAAGAAGTACCCCTTCATGTTCAGGTCGAAGAGCGAGTCGTAGGTCTCCTCGTCCGTGTCCAGAAAACCCAACGCCTTCGTGACGCCCGCGTTGTTGACGAGCGTGTCGAGCCCGCCCAAAGCGCCCGCCGCCTCCTCCACGACCCGCTCGCACTCCCCGACCCGGCTCAGGTCCCCCTGCACGGTGACGGCCCTGCCGCCCAGCCCCTCTATCTCGGAGACCGTCTCGTCGGGTTCGGTGTGGGCGTAGTGGACGGCGACCTCCGCGCCCTGCCGGGCGAGCTCTATCGCGATGCCCTGCCCGATGCCCATGCCGGCGCCGGTCACGAGCGCCTTCTTGTTCGAGAGGGCGGCCATCAGGCGTCCGGAGCCTTGGTCGTCTCCCGCTTCTCCCAGCCCTCCGCGAAGAGGTTGAAGTGGACGTCCTGCTTGGGGTGGGCGGCTATGACGTCATCGTCGAGCTCGACGCCGAGTCCGGGGCCTTTGGGGAGTTCGAAGTAGCCGTCTACCACTTCAGGGAGGCCTGGGGCGGTCTCGCGGACCCAGGGGTCGGCGAAGTCGTTGAAGTACTCCTGGATGCGGAAGTTCGTCGTGCATGCGGCCAGGTGGAGGGCGGCGGCGGTGTTGATCTGGCCTCCCACGTTGTGCGGGGCTACCGTAACGTAGTACGCGTCGGCCCACGCGGCGAGCTTCTTCGTTTCGAGAAGGCCGCCGATGTGGCTTATGTCCGGCTGGATCACGTCCGCGGCCTGCAACTCGAAGACCTCCCGGTACTCCAAACGCTGGTGGATGCGCTCTCCCGTGGCGACGGTCGAACGGATACCGTCGGATGCCTTCTTGAGCGCCTTCAGGTTCACCGGGGGGACGGGCTCCTCGACCCAACCCAGGCCGAACGGTTCCAGCATCCGGGCCATCTCGATGGCGGTGGCGGGGGAGAAGCGGCCGTGCATCTCGAGCAGGATCTCCGGCTCCGGCCCGATAGAGTCCCTGACCGCCTCCACGAGCGCCACGGCCTTGAGCTTCTCCTCCCGCTCCATCTCGTAGTGGCCTGGGCCGAACGGGTCGAGCTTCAGTGCCCTGTAGCCCCTCTCCACGACCTTCTTCGCGGCGGCGTGGAACTCCTCCGGCGTGCGCTCGACGCGGTACCAGCCGTTGGCGTAGGCCTTTACCTTGTCGCGCACCGGGCCGCCGAGCAGGTTGTAGACGGGCTGGTCAAGGGCCTTGCCGATGATGTCCCAGCAGGCCGTCTCGAACATCGCGATGCCGCTGCTCATCACCTCGCCGGCGCGCGAGAAGTCGTCGCGGCCCATCTTTTTGACGAGCTCTTCGATGCGGAACGGGTCGTGCCCGACGAGGTGCCGCGGGACGGCCTCGGCCAGGTACCCGACCAGGGCGTCGGTGTGGTTG
>JALZNL010000089.1 GCA_030857715.1 Actinomycetota bacterium
GTCCGAGAGCGCCGTCCGGATGCGCTCCCGCCGGACCTTCGGATCGCCGTAGTCCTGGTTGCGGTAGGCGGTCAAGACGTGTCCGTATGCGGTCGCGTCCTCCTGCGCGAGCGGGGCGACGCGCCGCCGCAAGCGGTCGGCCCGTTCGGACAACCCGGCAGCGCCTGCCAGGTGGTCGGTGGAGAGACGGGCGGCCATGCCGGACAATCCGGCGGCGAGGGCCACGGCCACGGCCGTCGCGGCGCCGCCGCCGGGGGCGGGTTCGTCGGACGCCACCGAATCCAGGAAGCCGGCCAGTGGCTGCTCCAGATAACTCACGGCAACCTCATGGTTCCGCCGTGGAGGCGTCCGCGGCCAAGAAGTCTTTGAGTTCCCGGGCTACCTCCTCGGGCGCATCCTCCATCACGAAGTGGCCGGCCTCGGGGATCAGCTTCAGGTCGGAGTTGGGTAGCAACTCGTGGAGGCGCACGGCGAAGGCGGGGTCCAGCCACGCGTCACGTTCGCCCCAGATGATCCGCACCGGGGTCTGCATCGGTCCGAGTAGGCACTCGAACTCGGCGGTGTAACGCTCGTCGAACTGCGCCAGGTTGCGCATGTAGCGCGCCTGCCCGTCCTCACCCCGCCACTGCCCGAAGACGGCATCGAACGTCGCCTCGGCCATCGGGCGGGCGGTGGCCGTCCTGAAGTGCGCGACCACGGTCTGCTCGAAGATGTGGTTCGGCATCGTGCGGTACGCGTCCGGATAGCTCTGCTTGTGCCTGGTCGTCGGGGTGATCCAGGGCCGCAGAATGACCGCGTCGACGAGGGCGATACGGTCGAACGGTACTTCCTCCAGAAGATGGCTGCGAAGCACGATAGCGCCGCCTATGTCGTGGCCCGCGATCGCCGGCTTCTCCAACTCCCACCGGCCGATCAGCCCTGCGAGGGCGCGCGACTGTGCCGGGATGGACGTGTCCATGCCCTCGTGCTTCTCCGATTCCCCGAAGCCCAGGAGGTCAAAGACGTAGACAGCGTGCCGCCCGGCGAGCGTGGGCACGACGTTACGCCAGATGTACGAACGGCTCGGGGTCCCGTGCACCAGAACTACCGGAGGCCCCTCTCCGAAAACGTCGAAAGCGACGGTGCCCTGGGGCAGGCTCACGCGCTGGCCGAGACGCCAGCCGCTGGCGGTCTCGCTCAGGACAACCCCACGATCTCGCCGCGCTCGTCGATGTCGATACCTTCGGCCGCGGGGTGCGCGCTAAGCCCCGGCATCGTGCGCATGTCACCGCAGATGGGATAGATAAAACCGGCGCCCACCGACGCCCGCACCTCGCGGACCGGCATCACCCATCCCGTCGGCGCCCCCTTGAGGGCAGGATCCGAGGAGATGGAGAGGTGTGTCTTGGCGATGCAGACAGGCAGCCTCCCGAAGCCGTTCTTCTCGTAGGAGTCGAGTTGCCGGCTCGGCGTGAGGTCGTACTCGACGGCCCTCGCCCCGTAGACCTTCGTCGCGATGGTCTCTATCTTCTCCCTCAAGGTCGCCTCGTCCGGGTAGAGGAACCGGAACGAGGAAGGCTCTTCGGCGGCGGCGGCGACCGTCTCGGCCAGCTCGACGGCTCCCTTGCCGCCCTCAGAGAAGTGGTTGCACACGGCGACGTGGGCCCCCATCTCTTCGGCGACCTCGCGGATGGCCGCGTGCTCGGAGTCGTAGTCCGTGGGGAAGGCGTTGATCGCCACCACAGGCGAGACGCCGTGGAGGCGGACGTTATCTATCTGCTTGCGCAGGTTGTCCGCCCCGGCGTGAACGTCGTCGGGGTTCTCTTCGAGTAGCTCCGGCGGCAAGGGCTTTCCGGCGACCACGGTGTGGCGTCCCGAGTGGACCTTCAAGGCGCGCACGGTGGCGACGAGCACAGCAGCGTCCGGGCGCAGTCCGGAGGCGCGGCACTTGATGTTGAAGAACCGCTCGGCGCCCATGTCCGCCCCGAAGCCGGCCTCGGTTATGAGGAAGTCCCCGCCGCGGATGCCGATCAGGTCGGCCACGACGGAGGAGTTTCCGTGGGCGATGTTGCCGAAGGGACCGGCGTGGACAAGGACAGGCGTATTCTCCAGGGTCTGCATCAGGTTCGGCTTGATGGCCTCGCGCATCATCACCGTCATCGCGCCGGCGGCACCGAGGTCCTCGGCCGTGATCGGCCCCCCGGCGGTTGTACTCCCGATTACGATCCTCCCCAACCGCTCGCGCAGGTCCCGCAGCGAGGTGGCGAGCGCGAGCACGGCCATGACCTCGGACGCCGCCGTGATGTCGAACCCCGTCTGGCGGGGCTCGCCGTCCACCCTGAAGCCAAGTCCCGAGACGATGTTCCTCAAGGCCCGGTCGTTTACGTCCAGGACCCGCCGCCAGGTGATGCTGTGCTGGTCGATGCCCGAGGAACCGTTTCGCTGGTAGATGTAGTTGTCGATCATGGCCGAGAGCAGGTTGTGGGCGGCCGTGACCGCGTGCGTGTCCCCGGTCAGGTGCAGGTTGAGCATCTCCATCGGCACGACCTGGCTGTAGCCGCCCCCGGCCGCCCCGCCCTTTATACCGAACGTCGGCCCCATCGCCGGCTGGCGCACCGCGACCGTCGCCTTCTTCCCGAGGTGGGAGAAGGCCTGCCCCAGGCCTACCGTCGTCGTGGTCTTCCCCTCGCCCAGGGGCGTCGGGGTTATGGCGGAGACGACGACGTACTTCGCCCTGGGCCGGTCCGAGAGCTCCTCGATGGCTTCGAGCTTTACCTTCGCCACGTCGCTGCCGTAGGGCTCAAGCAGGTGCGATCCGATGCCCATCTCGGCCGCGATCTCCGGTAGCGGCTTGAGCGTCGCCTTCCGGGCGATCTGAAGGTCCGAGGGAAATTTGGTGGGAAACTTCATACGCGTACTCCTTGCGTCGTGGAGACGGCGAAACCCTCGACCTCGATGCCGAACTCGCCTCCGGCGTCTATCAGCGCGTCGAAGAGGTACTGCCCAGAAGATCTCTCGCAGTGCAACAGGTAAGACCGCTCCCCGTCGCGGGCGTCGCGCACGATGTCAGTGACGAGCTTCGCGACGGAACTGCGGAAGGCCGCACCGTCGGGCGTTACCTCTTCGGAGAGGTCGATGCCGCACACTTTCGCCAGGAGATCCACCGTCTTCGCGCCGGTGATTCGCATCAGCGCCCGTCCGTGCGTGACCTCGAAGACGCTGGCCATTTCCTCGTTCGGCACCTCTTCCACACGCCCAGCGACCGCCGCGCTCGCTCCGGGTGGGCCGAGCAGCAGCCATTCACCGGGGCCAGAACCCACGACGAGCGTCCCGTGCTCGTCGCGGACGGCGCGTCCGAAGGGGACTCCTAGAGCGCGAGAGACCTCGCCGTTCGCGGATGCCAGCACGAGGACTTTCGCGAGCGGGGTGCAGTCCATGATCCGCGGATCGGCGTCGGTGCGGCGGGCGCTGACTTCCCAGCCGTGCTCCACTTTCACCGGCGGGGCCGGTGAGATCGGGCTCCGGGCGACGGGCGCCGCCTCAGCCACGCTGACGCTTCCCCTCGGGGTCGAAGTGGGCGTGATGCTCCATGACGCGCGCCGGAATACGTTTTCCGTCGGGCAGGTGCACCGTTACCGTCGTCCCCGGCTCGGCGAGGTGGGGGGCGACGAAGCCGAGGCAGATCGAGCGCCCGAGCGTGGGCGACATGCGGCTGGACGTGATCCTCCCCACGAGCTCGTTCTTGCCCTCCACGATCTGGCTCGCTTCTGGGGGGACCACCCAGCCGTCCTGCGGTTGCAGTCCGACGAGCCTGAAGTAGTCTTCGCGCTCGCTCTGCCACACCAGCTCGGGCTTGCCTGCGAAGTCTTCTTTGTCCAGCTTGACGGCCCAGGCGAGGCCCGCGCCGTAGGCCCCCGTGAGCCCGTCGGTGTCCTGGCCGACGATGAAGTGGCCTTTCTCCAGGCGCAGGATGCGCTGCGCCTCGACGCCAAAGGGCTTTACGCCGAGGTCCTCCGTGCCGCGCTCCATGAGCGCCTCCCACACGTGCAGTCCGTAGGCGGCTGGCACGTGGATCTCGTAGCTGAGCTCGCCGGTGAAGCCGATACGCCACATGAAACAGTCGTCCACGCCGGCGATGCGCCCGGTGCGGACCCGCATGTAAGGAAAGGCGTCAGGCGAGAGGTCCACACCCTCGGTCACGCGTAGGAGTAGCTCCCGGCACTTCGGTCCGGCGACGTTGATGCTCGCGTACGCAGTCGTCACCGGGGTAACGTGGACGCGCCACTCCGGGTGCGCGGTCTGCAGCCAGTTGTCGATCCACTCCCATACGGTGGCCGCGCCGGAGGAGGTCGTCGTCATCATGTAGCGGTCGGGGCCGAGACGGCCGGTAACGCCGTCGTCCATGACCACGCCGTCCTCGGCGCACATCACCCCGTAGCGGACCGCTCCGACATCGAGACTGGACCACTTGTTGACGTAAAGAAGCTCTAGAAGCTTCGGCACGTCCGGACCGCGCAGGTCGAACTTGCCTAAAGGTGTCACGTCTATGAGGCTGACGTTCTCGCGGACGTTGCGGACCTCGGAGGCGGGGTCACCGTAGTGGTCGGGCCGGATCCAGGCCCCCGCCACCAGCGGCTTCGCCCCGTGGGCCTCGTGCCAGGGCTGCATCGGCGAGTACCGCACCGGCTCGAAGATGCGTCCGGCCAGTGCTCCCAGGGTGATCGGGCTGTAGGGGGGACGCCACACGGTGGTCCCTGTCTCCGCGATGGTGCGGCCCCTCGCGGCCGCCATGATCGCCACGGCGTTGACGGTCTCGAGCTTGCCCTGGGCTGGCCCCATGGTTACCGTCGTGTAGCGCTTGACCAGCTCTATGGAATCGTAGCCCTCCTTCTCGGCGGCGAGGAGGTCTTTTGACGTAACGTCCTCGGAGTAGTCCACGATGCCGGGGGTCCTGCCGTAGAATAGCGCCGGGTGATCGTGGACCGGCAGTTCAGAGATCTCCACCGGCGGCGACTCCGATTCCTCCTGCTCGTCCGTGCGCTGCGGGATGCCGGCGCGCAGCGCCCGCGCGGTCCGCGCGGCCCGCCGTGCGGCTTCACGACCGGTGGCGCGCGCATGGGCGAGCAGCTCGTCGAGAGCTCCGTCGCCCGTGATACCACCGGTCACCAGCACGTCTTCTGGGAGCTTCGAGGGGAAGAAGCGAGCAGCCCGCTCGTCGTAGAAGGGCCGGTCGCCGGCCATGTTCGCAAGCGAGGTGGGAGCGGTCCACCCTACGGCCGTGACGAGCAGGTCGCAGTCTATCTTCGCGCCGTCGGCGCACTCCACGGAGCGCACGTTACCGCCGCCGTTAACCCGGACAACGTCGCCGCCCCGGCGGGCGTCCACGACGCGCGCGACCTCGACGCCGGCGCGTTCGAGGTCTTCTACCGCCGCGTCGCCGCTCTCGTTCGCGGAGAAGACGACCGCACGGTTTCCGGGTTTGACGGCGTACAGGTTGACGAGCCGGCGGGCGGCGGTCGAGAGGATGACCCCGGGCGTGTCGTTGCCCTCGAAGACGTAGGGGCGTTCGATCAGGCCGGGCGCAACCACGAGGGTCTTCGCCCTGGCCTTGACAAGCCGCTCCTCCACATGGGCCAGGTTGCGTTGCAATACCGCGACCCAGTTCCCGTCGTAGCGTCCGTTGACCACCGAGTTGGTCATAACCTCGATGCCGGGTGTGCGGGCCACCTCGTCGCGCAGCCCGCGCAGGGCCGCCAGCTCGGCCTCGTTTCCCCAGCGCAGATGTCCGCCGAGCTCGTACTCCTCCTCCACCAGCAGGACCTGCGCCCCCGCCTCGGCCGCGGCGACGGCGGCGGCCATCCCGGCGGGACCGCCGCCGGCGACGACCACGTCGGGGTGGGCGTAGCGCTTGTCGAAGTACCCGTGCGGCGAGTCGGGGGAGACCACGCCGCCCGCGGAGAAGCGCCGCAGGACCCTCCGGTAGACGGGCCACAGCCGTCGCGGCTTGATGAAGGTCTTGTAGTAGAAGCCGGCGGAGAGAAAGCGGCCGAAGGCCCCATTGGCCGACTTCGCGTCGAAGCGCAGCGAGGGCCAGACGGCCTGGGGGCTAACGACCATGCCAGGCTCTACGCGGCGGTGCGCGCCCCTGACGTTCGGCTCGTCGCCGACCTGCACCATGCATCCGGGGTCCAGGAAGCTCGCGGTCAGCAGCCCGCGGGGGCGATGGTACTTGAAGCTGCGGGAGAAGATCCGCTCGCCGCAAGCGGCGAGCGCTGAGACGATAGTGTCCCCCTCGTACGCCGGGTACGCCTCACCGTTCCACGTGAACCTGAACCTCCGTCCGCGGTCGATGACCTCGCCCGGCTGGAGGTCGAGACGCATGGACATGGAGTTCCTGGCGATCACGGGCGGCGTCCCTTTCAATAGGTCGCCCCCCCGCTATCGCTCGCGACGTTCCCGCCGGTAGCCCGCTCGTCTTCCCTATCACGAAGCTGCGCGGCCGGTAGCCGCGAGGTCTGCACTTCGTTGGTCACCGTGTGCCGCTCGACGACGAAGTGCTGTCTGCACCCGGCACGGTGGAACCAGGTCTCCGCCGTCCAGTCCGCCGGATTGACTCTCACGTACATGAAAGCCCGCCATTCTTTGGCGCCGGTCGCGTTCGGGTCGGGGCGCTCCGACAGCTCGCCTACGTAACGGAACTCCGAAGCGTTGCGGGACCCGCAGTACGGGCACGGCAGAAGAATCACGTTTGTCTCCCGACTACGCGCTCAGTGGCCAACGGCCGCCGCCCCCTTCTCACCCATCAGGTCACCCTTTTCGAACCGGTCGAGGCCGAAGGGGGCGATGAGCTCCGGCGTCTTGCCTGTGGCGATGAGCTCGGCCATCGTCTCGCCCGAGACGGGGCCCGCCTTGAACCCATAGGTTCCCCATCCCACGTCGATGAGGAAGCCTGCGACGGGCGTCGTGCCCATGATCGGGGAGAAGTCCGGCGTCATGTCGCACAGTCCCGCCCACTGGCGGAGCACGCGCATCTTGGCCAGCGAAGGCATGAGCTCGAGCACGTGGCCGGCCAGGCCCTCGGTGAAATCGAGCGAACCCCGCATCGAGTAGGAGGTAAACGGGTCCACGCTGGCGCCGAAGACCAGCTCCCCCCGGTCGGTCTGGCTCACGTAAACGTGCAGCGTGCCGGAGACTATGACCGGGTCGAGGAAAGGCCTCACGGGTTCGGTGACGGCCGCCTGCAGAGGGAAGGTGCTGATCGGCATCTTCACGCCGGCCATGTCCGAGATCAGGGTGGACCACCCGGCCGTGCAGTTGACGACGATGGGCGTGGCGATGTCACCGCGGCTGGTCCGTACCCCCCTGACCCTGCCGCCGGCCACGTCGATGCCCGTAACCTCCGTGTTCTGGTGGATGTGCGCGCCGCAGGCGTCCACGCCGCGGGCGTAGCCCCAGACCACGGCGTCGTGGCGGATGATCCCACCCGGCGGATGATAGAGCGCCCCGAGGATCGGGTAACGTACGCTCTCCGAGGTATCCATGTAGGGGACGAGCCGCTTTATCTCGTCCGGCCCGATGACCTCGGAGTCTATCCCCTCGAGTTTGTTGACCTCGGCGCGCCAGTGCATGGTGCGCAGCGAGCTGTCATTGTGGGCGAGGGTGAGGTGTCCGCGCTGGGCGAACATCGCGTTGAAGTTCAAATCCGCGGACAAGGTCTCGTAGAGCTTGACGGAGCGGTCGTAGAAGCGCACGCCCTCGGGCGTGAGGTAGTTCGAGCGGATGATCGCCGTGTTGCGCCCCGACCCGCCGCTGCCGATGTAGCCCTTGTCGAGTACGGCCACGTTCGTGATGCCATGCTCCCTGGCAAGGTAGTAGGCGGTGGCCAGGCCGTGCACTCCGCCCCCGACTATAACGACGTCGTAGCTGGGCCTGAGGTCGTGCGCATGCCAGGCCCGCGGCCAATCCGACCCCGAGATGCCGTGGCGGATCAGGTCGAGCGCCGAGTACCGGGCGGGCTTGCGGTAACCGTTCATCCGGTGTCCGTTCTCAGAGCC
>JALZNL010000574.1 GCA_030857715.1 Actinomycetota bacterium
AGCTCCAGTATCTCCTTCTGGCGAGCGGAAAGTACGCTCAGGTCGGGGGGGCGCTGTTCGTCCATCCACTGACGTAAGGGCTCCCTGGGCAACACGACTTCTCCTCTGATGGCCACCGAGACGGCCCGGAGGACCTGCTCCGGCGGCATCCCGGAGTGAACGATGCCGCTGGCCCCCGCCCGGAGTGTCGCTCGCGCGAGCTGCAGGTTAGGACCCGAAGCGAAAGCCAAGACGCTCGCATCTGGGGCCGAAACCCGAATGTTGCTTAGCTCGGCGGCGAGGTCGTCTTCGCTCGTCGGGCAGCAGATGACCGCTGAGGCTGACGTTTTTCCTAAGGGTGCGTTCGACCCCTTGTGGATCCGCGCCGCCATACTCAGCGCTCGCTCCAGCTCCAAGAAGTCCACCCGTTGGGGGCCTTTGAGCCAGACTAGCCCCATGGGGGCTACGTCGAGCCTCGCAACCCCTTTTCTCTCGTCGGCGGCCGGCATCACGGGCGCTCACCTCCTTTCTTGTCCGCCGCCGGAGATCTCGGCCGTCTAGCTACCCAGCTTGGAGGACGAAGTATTCGCGCCCGCATCGCGGCGCGGCGAACGTCCGGGCTGTGCGCGCCGAGCGCCAAACCGTTGCGCGGCACAGCTCCCGCTTTCTTAGCCCTGCGGGTGCGTCCTCGGCCGGCGACCGCGGCTTTGCGATTCCTGCTCCCTGCGGAAGCATCCCCGTTCTGCTTGTGACCGAGCGCCTCTGGTGCTTGCGGCGTTCTCTTGCGCGCGTCTCGTGTGTCACCCCCTCCGAGAGAGCCAGGGGGGTGGGCGAAGGTGACGATGCGGTACGTTGCCTCCGCCCCGTAGTACGGAGTTGGTATTCCCCACCGTTCGGCATCCTCGCGGGTGGTGCGCCTCATGGGCAGCTTCCAAGCCATGAGGGCGACGACGAGAATTAGGCCCATAGCCCCCCACACGGCTGCTATCCCCACCAGCGCCGCCAGCAGCAGCCGGCCCTGTGGCAGCCAGCGCAGCACTTCGTCGGAGGCCGCCTTGGGGGCAGGCTCTGCCACTGGCTCCGGGATCGGTGGGCGAGCCAGCTCGGGCAGCTGATGCGTCGGCACGTCGGAGGGTTCGCGCGCAAGGTCCCGAGAGAGGTCTCGAGAGGTCCTTTGCGCGGTTTCTCGGGAAGGCTCGGGAGCCGCCACTTTCTTAGAGGCCCTTTCGGAGACGGCCGGGCGTGCGCCACGACCGGGCCGGCCGGCCACCGCTGGGGCGTCAACCGGCTCGCGCGCCGGTTTCAGCAAGAGCACTTCGCCCGCATAGATCAGGTTAGGATCTTCGCCAATTCGCTCACGGTTGAGCGCGTAGATCCGCGCTGTCTCGTTGTAGATCTGTTGTGGGGTGGCGTTCGGGCCGAGCCGCCCTTCGCTTATGGACCACAAGGAGTCGCCGGGCCGAACCACTACCGAGGAGGTGTTTTTGTCTTCCGTCTGGGCCTCGGCAACCGCAGGGGACAGGGCGAGCATCAAAGCCGCCAGCATCACCGCCAGGGTCGCTCCCAGGAGCGCTCCGCCACTTCTTTTGAGCCTCAAGCTCAAGTCGTTTCCTCCTTACTCAAAGACCCTGTTTGGGTCTTGCTACCTTCCCCGCCTAGAGTCGACCAAGGTCGAAGGCAGGGCAGCAAGCGTTTCGTGGCGCGCCAGAAGGGCGCACCACTAGTAAGGAGGAACTAGCCGGGTTGGTTAACGATCAGTTGGAAGGGAGAATCGGGCTTGAGGAAGTTGCGAGCGTACCACAGGAACTTGCCGCCAAGCAGCGCGATAAGCAGGAGGGCAAGCGCGCCGCCAAGCTGGGGCCCCGTGCCGCCCGAGCTCGCGGCCGAGCCGCCCGAGACGGGCGCTGGCGGGGCGCCGGAGAAGGGCAACGACTGCTGGAGCCGGGGGTCGCCCGCTAGGGCGTGAGAAGAAGAGGCGCCTTCGAGGCTCCTCACGAGCACGCTGCTGGCGAGAGCGGGTCCAGGAGAACCGGGAGAAGAAACACCCACCGAAGAGTCGCCCTCGGACGCCCGAAGAAGAGCAGAAGAGGAGCTCACCGGTGCCGAAGAAGCCCCGGCGGTCTCTGCCAGCCGGGACACGGACGACCCGCCGCTCACCTGCATCACGGGGTCGCCAAACGTCTCTCTGACCGGTTCGACGAGGAGCTTGTCTATGGGCTCAACCGTGTCGACCACCGGGTTCACAACTGGCTTAGCCGTTTCCTGTACGGGGTTGACGACCGGATCGACCACAGACCCGACCACCGGCTCGACGACCGGCTCGATGGTTTCTTGCACCGGGTTAAGCACCGGCTCGACCACAGGCTCGATGGTTTCTTGCACCGGGTTAAGCACCGGCTCGACCACCGGCTCGACCGGTTCGAGCACCGCCCCGGTGGTCTCTTCGAGCGTACCCGCGACCGGCTCCGCTACCGGTGCGACCGTATCGACCACAGGATCAACCGTCTCC
>JALZNL010000575.1 GCA_030857715.1 Actinomycetota bacterium
CGACGAAGAGGGCGGCCTCGAGCGCCGCGATACCAAGTGCTGAGAGCCCCTCGGCCACGTTCCCGAGTTCGGGCAGAAGGATGAGCAGCGGCACCACCGCGAGGTCCTGCACGACGAGCATCCCGATGATGACCCGGCTGGATAAAGTACCGAGCACCTCCTGCTCGGTGAGCGTCTTCAGCACGATGGCCGTGGACGAGATCGAGAGCAGGGCCCCGAACCAGACCGCCTCGTACCACCCGAGCCCGAGCAGCTCGGCCACCCCGTAGCCGAGCGCGATGGTCAGGACCATCTGTATCGGCGTCCCGATCAGGGCTATCCGCTTTACCGGCGCCAGCGCGCTCAACGGAAATTCCAGCCCGATGGTGAAGAGAAGCAGCGCCACCCCGATCTCCGCGAGCAACTCTATCTCGTGGGCGTCACCCACCGTCAGGCCGCCGGTGTTCGGGCCGACGATGACACCGGCCAGGATGTAGCCCAGGATGAGCGGCAGCCCGAGTTGCCGCGCGATGATGCCGCCCACGAAGGCGGCGACCATGATGAGCGCGATGTCCCCGGCTATGCCCACGCTTTGTCTATACCAGACGGGGACCGCTTTGTTTAGCCTGCAAGCACGCTCTTGCCCGCGGCCCCGCCCTCAGCTCGTCAGCCTCTCGTGTCCAGCTTCCCGGACTCGTCCACGGGCTCGGGGCTCTCCATCGGCTCCTCCCTCAGGTAGGCCGCGCGGGCGATGACGAAGGCCGCGATGGGGGTCGTCACGATGAGGAAAGCGGTTATGAGGGTGACGCGGAAGATGACTTGCGGGTCGCCGGTGATGGCCGAGGAGAGGCACAGGGAGATCACGCCGAGAAAGACGGTCTTGCTCATCGCGTGCAGCTTGGTGTAGAGGTCGGGCATCCGGATCGCCCCGTACACCCCGACGGTCATCACGAAGACCCCGAGTATTACCAGGGCGTCGGCCAGGAAGGGGACGACCGACGAGAAGACGCCCGCCACTAGAAGATCCTCCGCTCGCCGTGGTAGCGGGCCAGGGCGAGCGTCGCCAGAAACGCGAGCAGCGAGAGGACGAGCGCCGCGTCCAGGTAGTAGGGCGAGCGGTTCGCGTCGGCGTAGAGGATCAGCAGGGCGACGAGTATGAGGGTCGTCATGTCGAGGGCCAGGATGCGGCCCGCCGTCGAGCGCAACCGGATGACGGCCGCCACGCCCACCACGAGCAGGACGGTCATCCACGCGAACGCCAGGTAGAAGACTACTTCGTGCAACGGCACCTCCGGCAGGAACTCACGGGAACACCCGTCTCTGGTAGCGGCGGTAGAAATCTTGCTGCTTGCGGCGGAACGCCTCCGGGGCGCTCGCGTCTATGACGTGGATCAGGGCGACCCCCCGCTCCAGGTCCACGTCCACGAAGAACGTGCCGGGCGTCAGACCCGTGATCACGGCCCACACGGCCACCCCGGTCGGCGTCTTCTCCGCGATGGGGACCTCGACGATGCCGGGGCTCTTCAGGGGCCGCAGGTGCAGCGTCACCAGCGTCACCTCCCAGGTTCCCACGACCACCTCCCAGAAGACCGCCAGGGAGAGCGGCACGAAGGCCGCCGCGCGCCGCAGAAAGGTCGCCCCCCCGCCGCCAGGCGCGTCCCCGAAGACGAACCGCCGGGAAACGACGACCAGCGCCGCCGAGAGCCCGGCCCCGAAGAGGAGGTCCAGGGGGTGGAAGCTCCCAAGCGCGAGCGCGTAGACGAGCGTCAGGCCGACGATCGCCACCACGTACCGCGTCATCCGCCCGCCCCCGTCAGGGCTTCCGACGCCGCCCCGCTCAGGTAGATCAGCGGCTCGGGCCAGAGGCCGAAGGCGAGCAAGAGGGCCGCCAGGGAGAGGACGACCAGGCGCGCCGCCAGGGGGCCGGGCTTCTCCCCCTCCCGCGGGGCGAGGAAGCGGCGCTGGTAGACCTGAAACGAGTACAGAAAAGAGAGAGCGCTGCCCACGAAGATGAGGACGACGAGGAGGGCGACCGTCACCGCGGAGTCCTCGGCGATGGCCGCCTTGAAGACCGCTATCTTGCCCACAAAGCCCGCGGCAGGGGGCACGCCGGCGATGGAGAAGGCCCCGACGGCGAAGGCCGCGCCGATGAGCGGGCCGCGAAGGCCCGCGGCGAGGAAGACGACGCCCTTGTTCAGAGAGTTGACCACCGAGTAGAGGACGGCGGCCGTAAAGCCGAGCGGTCCGCCCACGCCGAGGGCGAGGAGGATGTACCCGACCTGGCCTATCGCGGAGTAGGCCATCACCTCGGAGATGTCGCGGCGCGAGATCGCCTGCAGGGCGCCGTAGACGATGCTCGCCGTCCCGAGCACCATCACCGCGGCAGACCCGTACGCGAGCTCCCGCGGCAGGATGCCCCCGCCGAAGCGCAGCAGCCCGTAGCTCCCGATGTTCGCCAGCGCCCCCGAGAGGATCGCGGCCACCGGCGGGTGGCTTCCGACGTAGAC
>JALZNL010000090.1 GCA_030857715.1 Actinomycetota bacterium
GCACGGGGGGGAGCCGCTTGAGGACGGCCTCCTGGCCCGCGGCATCGAGGTCGAAGGCCTCCGGTTCCTCCTGGGGCTCGCGACGGGGCACCCCCTGGGTCGTCGGTTGTTGCGTGGGGGTGGTCGGTGCGCCCGCGGCGGCCCCCGAAGGACTCGAACCGGCGACGATTGCGCCCTCGACTGTTCCGCCGGCGGCCATGGCGGGGCCCTCGCTGCTGATGATCCTGCCGGCCGTGCTTGCGGCGGCCCCGTTTTCGGAAGCGGGTTCGGCGGCGGGGGCGGCCCCCGCGGCGGCACCGCCGCCCGAGATCTCACGCTCCAGGCAGGCGGCGAACTGGTCGAGCATCTTTGCCGCCACGTCCTGGGCTATGCCCCGACCGAACTGGGCGACGCGGCCAGTGAGCATCATGTCCGTCTCGACGTTGACTTTGGTGTTGTCGCCCTCTTCTTTTAGGGTCGATACTATCGTCGCCGAGGCTGTTCCCTGGCCACGGGCTTCGCGGCCGGTGGCCTGGAGGACGGCGCGGTGGTTCGTCTCGTCCGTCTCCTCGAACTTCACCGTGCCTTTATAGCTCACGGTTATGGGGCCGATCTCGACCTTCATGGTGCCCGCGTACTCACCGTCTTCCCTCTCCTCCTGGATGGCGGCTCCCGGCAGGCAGGGGGCTATCTTCTCCAGATCCAGCATCCTGCTCCATGCCTGATCCACGGGTACGCCAACCGTGAATTCGTAGTCTATCTTCACCGTGCCTCCTCCTTTTGTCCCATGTTATAGCCTCATCCTCATCCGCGTCTTCTGCGGACCGGATCGGCGACTTCTCGCACGGCGCTCGCCCTATACGCCGTGTTGCGTGTGCGGCTGGCATACCTTGCGCGGTCTCCGTCCACCGTCTGCGACCATCACGAGCGTGGTGCGTTGGTTTTCGAGATTCCTGCGCCGGAATGGAAGTAGGAGTATAAAGCAAGGCGTAATGGCACCACCGGGGAAGGAGTTCACTAGTGCCGGTACGGGACAGACGACCCGAGGACGATCAACCCCTGTTCAGGGCGGTCAACGAGCAGCGCTTGATCGGGCCGGTCGGCGGGCAGGAGAGCCAGGAGGAGTCCAACGGGGCCGAGGGGGCGCAAGCGGCCCCCCAAGCGGAGCCCCAGCAGGGAGACAAAGGACCCATAGCGAGGGCGGTGGATAAGGCCCAGGAGAACAACTGGGTGTACCCCTCCATGGCAGACAAGGCCAGAGAAAAGGGTCTTTTGGACAAGGCGGACGAGGTCCTCAACAGGGTCAAGACCCAGCTTAGCGGCAAGTAGAGCCCGCCAACCGGCCGGTTCTTCGGGCAAGGGAGAGGGCGCCGGGGACAGCCCCCGGCGTCCTCTCTCGTCGTAGCTTGCGGTTCCTACCGCGCCGAATCTGGGCGGCCGGGGTCGCCCCCTTCGGCCCGGCCGCCCGCGAACCCTAGAACCTCAGGCGCACCTCGAACTGGCCCCGGCTCGGGTGGTCGTCGGAGGAGCTTCCCCCTCGCAGGAGACGGATCACGAGCACCAGGACGATGGCGCCGACCACCAGGGGTATCGCGGGCTTGATCTGCTCCAGGATGGCGCCCCGACTCGCCTCGCCGAGGTCCAGCGCCTCGACGTCTTCTTGCTGCCGGCCACCCCCCTGCTGGGCAGCTCCTGTCTGACCCTCTCCAGACGCGCCGTTCGCGGACGGACCGGCCGCGGCCCCTCCGTTTACGATCTCCTCCTCCAGGCAGTCGGCGAACCGGCCCAGAAGCTTCTCGGAGACCTGTTGCTGGATGCCCTGGCCGAACTGCGCCGCGCGGCCGGTGATCTGCATGTCGGTCTCGACGCTCACCCGGGTGCTGCCGTTCCCTTCTTCGTGCAGGGTGGAGGTGATGGTGGCCGAAGCCGTACCCTGCCCCCTGGCGTCCTTGCCGTCGGCCCTGAGCACCGCGCGGTGCGCGGACTCGTCGGCCTCCTGGATCTTGACCGTGCCCTTGTACTGCTGCGTGACGGGCCCGAGCTTGACCTTCATCGCCCCGTCGTACTCGCGCTCGCCGGTCTCCTCCGTCAGGGAGGCCCCCGGCAGGCAGGGGGTGATCCGCTCCAGGTCGAGCAACACGTTCCAGACGTCTTTCACCGGCACGTCGACCGTAAACTCGTTGTTTAGCTTCATCGGTTCCTCCTTTGACGGATCTCCTCGCCGCGCCCGGGAGCGTCCAGCTCCTTCTCCAGGCGCCGCAGGTCTTCCACAGTGTCCACGTCGGCCGGGTCCGCTACGTCATCGCAAGGCACCTCCGTTACCAGTTCCGGGTGGCGCGCGAGGACGGCCCTCGCCCCCCTGTCCCCCGACATCTCGCGCCCCAGGAGCGGCCAGACCTCCCTGGCGATGAGCGCCGGGTTGCGCGGTTCCCCCCCATAAGTCGCCACCGCCACCCGGGCTCCGCCCTCGAAGGCCTCGACGAGCCGTTCCACCGCCCCAGCCCCCACTAGCGGCTGGTCCGCCAGAACGACGACCGCGGCGTGCGCTCCCGGCGAGCAAGCATTGAGACCCGCGCGTACCGAGGTGGACATGCCCTCTGCCCAGTCCCGGTTTTCGACCACGCGGGCCCCGTGTGCGGTGCTTACGTTGCGCAACCTTTCCCCTTCGGTTCCGACCACCACGATTGTCTCATCCACCGGCGCCCCGCGCAGACCATCCAGGGTAACCTCGATCAGGGCCCGCCCCCCGAACCTCGCCAGGAGCTTGCCACCCCCGAAACGGCTCCCCGCGCCTGCGGCGAGCACGACGGCCGACACCCCGCTCACCGCGCGTCTCTGGTCGCACCCGCCGCCTCCCGTTTAGCGTCCTCCGTATCTGGTGAGTCGGCAATGTCCGGGGCGGAGGCGTGGATCGGGCCCGTCCGCTCAGCGAGTCGCCCGCCAGTGTGTCCTGTACGGAACGCGATGATCTCCGCCGCTATGGCGACCGCCGTCTCTTCCGGCGTGCGGGAGCCGATGTCCAGCCCTATCGGGCTGCTGACGCGCGCCAACTGTTCGTCCGACACACCCTCCTCCTTGAGGCGGGCCGTGCGGTTGTCGTGCGTGCGGCGGCTCCCCATCGCCCCGATGTACCCGGCGGGCGTCTCGAGCGCCGCCTTGAGGACCGGCACGTCGAACTTGGGGTCGTGTGTCAGGACACAGATGACGCTTCGCGCGTCCACCTCGGCCGTCTTGAGAAAGTCATCGGGCCAGGCGACGATGACCTCGTCGGCGGAGGGGAAGCGATCGCGGGTGGCGAAGACGGCGCGGGCGTCGCAGACGATCACGCGGTACCCGAGGAACTTGCCGATCCTGGCGACGGCCGAGGCGAAGTCTATCGCCCCGAAGACGTACATCTTGGGCGGCGGGGCGAAGCTCTGGACGAAGACCGCCACGTCCTCCATGCGGCGCTGCCCCCTGGGTCCGAAGTGGCGCGTCTCGGTCCTGCCGCCCTCCAGGAGCCCGCGGGCCGCCTCGACTATCGCCCTGTCCAGATCCTCGTTGCCCGCGCCGCCCTCGTGGTCGTCAGGTGTGACGAGCAGCTTGCCGCCCAGAGAGCCGCCCGGACCCTCGATCACTGTTGCTATCGCGACCGGCGACTGTTCGCGAAGCAGGGCGTGCCAGCGGGAGAGCAGGCTCACCAGTCCACCCTCTCGACGAAGATGTGGATGATCCCGCCGCAGGTGAGACCCACCCCGAACGCCTCGTCATCGGAGATGCCGTAGGAGAGAAGCTTGGGCGTACCGCTCTCTATGGCTATCATCGCCTCCTCGTAGACCGCCGGCTCTACGCACCCGCCGCTGACGGAGCCGACGACCTGCCCATCCTCGCTGATGGCCATCGAGGTGCCTGGCCCCAACGGCCCGCTCCTCTCGACCTTGACGACGGTCGCCAGGGCCGCCTTCTTGTCCTCTTCACGCCACTTCGCGACCTTGTCTACAACCGGGTTCATAGCGTCTCCTCTCCGTTGTTATCTTCGAGCCAATTCTCTACGCGCAGGTCCTCCACGCGGTCGAAGTGGCGCCGGTTGTTGGTCACCAGGGTGCGTTCTTCGACCATCGCGGTCGCCGCGATAAGTATGTCCGCGTCGCCGATGAGTTCTCCGCGTTGGTGGAGGTTCGCGTAGATATCCGCTGCCCGTACGACGACCGCATCAGTGAGGGACAAGACAGAGTTGGTCGCGCAGAAGCTTTCGAACGCTCTCTGCTGACCGGTTGCTCCTCTGGCTTTAAGCCCGCGCAGGATTTCGTACCGCGTGATCATCGAGAAGGACAGACGACGGTGTAGGCGTAGGTACTCATGTACCGGTTGAGTGACCAGCGGGTTGCGACGCAAGACGGCGGAGAGCGTGTCGGTATCCAATAGGACGGGTGCGGGTAAGGTCAAGACGCGCGATCGCCGAAGAACGTATCGCGGTCGAGGGCGATGCGCTCAATGGCGTCGATCTCTTCTTCCGAGAGGCCAGCATAGACCTGCTCGGCCAGTGCGAGCACATCGTCCGGCGTCGCTTCGGTATCTACAGTGATCCTGACCTGTTGTCCTTCGGACAGCGGTACCTCCGAGGGCTCCAATAGCCGGAATTTTCCTTTTTCGAAGACGGCCTTCAACGTTTCGATAATCGCTACCTCCTCGCTCCCCGCAGCTAAACACTAATGATATACCCTCATTGGTATCTCTCAGTGGAGGCCCCGGCGACGGCGTAGGCCAGTTCTTGCAGGCTCTCGAAGTTGTGGCCGGAGAGGAACACGTCCACGTGGGGGAGCGCCGCGGCCATCCCGCGGGCGAGCGGCTGGTAGCCGGGGGCGGCCTTCAGGGGGTTGACCCAGATGACCCTGTGGGCGAGGCGATGTATGCGACGCATCGCGTCCGCGAGCACCTCCACGTCCCCGCGGTCCCAGCCGTCAGAGAGCAAGACCACGACGGCCCCGCGGGCCATCCCGCGCTGGCCCCACACGTCCACGAACTCCTTTACCGTGTCCCCGAGCCGGGTTCCCCCGGACCAGTCCTCGATGGACTTCGAGGCCTCCCTAAGCGCCCGGTCGGGGTTGCGGGTCGCCAGCTCGCGGGTAACGCGCGTGAGCCGGGTCCCAAGGACGAAGGCCTCGACCGGCTCGCCCGAGGCGACGCCCGCATGCATGAACCGCAGGAGCGCCCGGCTGTAGGAGGCCATCGAGCCGGAGACGTCGCAGAGGAGCACGACCCGCCTGGGCCGGCTCCTGGCCCGGCGGTAACGGTGGCGCATCGGCTCCCCCCCGGTGCGCATCGCACCCCGCAGGGTCCTTCTCTGGTCGTGGCGGCCCCTGTGGGCCGGCTCCAGGCGCCGCGAGCGCTTCATGGCCCCCGAGAGGCGCATGTCCGCCATGAGCCTGTAGAGCTCCGCGAACTCCTCGGGCGTGCAGTCGGCGAAGTCCTTTTTGCGCAGAACGTCCACGGGGCTGTAGCGAAGCCTCACGGCCTCGTCGCCCTTCTCGTTCTTCTCGGCGCTCTTCTTGGGCGGCTGCACCGAGTCGGGGGAGAGCCGGATCGCGTACGTGCTCCCCGGCGGGTCGGGGACCTTGAGGCCCTCCTTCCCCTCCCAGAACACCTTGAACGCCCTCTCGTACATCTCGAAGTCTTCCGGGCGGGAGCACAGCGTCACCCGCCCGGCCCAGTACACGTCGTCGCGGTTGCCCACGTCTAGCTCCTCGAGGGCGCCGGCGAAACCGACCACCCGGTCCGGCCCAGCCGCGAGCCCGACCCGCCTCAGGAGACGCCCGAAGGCGACCGCCATGCGGAGCATCGGGGGCGCGGTCTCGGTCCCGGGCGCCATACTTCTTAACTCCCGGCGAGGAGGTTCAGGGACTGGAGCAGGACCCTCTGCTGGTCCTCGTGATACTTCAAGACCGAGCCCATCGTCGCCTCGATCATGGCTTCGTCAAGCTCCTTCGCCCCCAGGGCCACCAGGGCCTCGGTCCAGTCCAGGGTCTCGGCGACGCCGGGCGGCTTGTAGAGGTCCATCCCGCGCAGGCGCTGCACGGCGCGGGCGACCTGGCGGGTGAGCCTCTCCTCGGCGTCGGGGACCCTCAAGCGCACGATCTCGACCTCCCGCTCCATGTCGGGGTGGTCTATGAAAAAGTACAGGCAGCGGCGCTTGAGGGCGTCGTGGACCTCGCGGGTCCGGTTGGAGGTCAGGATGGCGACCGGCGGGCGCTCGGCCCTCACCGTCCCGATCTCGGGTATGGTCACGGAGTAGTCCGAGAGGATCTCGAGCAGGTAAGCCTCGAACTCGTCGTCGGCCCGGTCCACCTCGTCTATGAGCAGGACCGGCGGGTTCCCGCCCCGGTGCTCGATGGCCTGAAGCAGCGGCCGGTTCACGAGGAACCGGCGCGTGTACAACTCGTCCTCCAGGCGCGAGCGATCCTCGCCGGCCGTGCCGAGCGCCTCGGCGGTGCGGATGTGCAGGAGCTGGCGGGCGTAGTCCCACTCGTAGACGGCCTGGTTGACGTCTATGCCCTCGTAGCACTGGAGACGGATCAGGGGCGTCTGGAGCATCCGGCTCAGGACCTTCGCCACCTCGGTCTTGCCGACCCCTGCCTCGCCCTCCAGGAAGAGCGGCTTCTGCAGCTTGAGGGCCAGGAAGATCGCGGTGGCAAGCCCCTCGCCGGCCAGGTAGCTCCCCTCGCGCAGCCTCTCTTTTAGCTCCCCGGAAAGCGAAACGCCGGGAGGCAAAGCCCCCCGGCGTCCGTTTACGGCTTCGCTCAACGGCCCAGGGCTTCCTCAACCGCGCGCCTGGTCCAGACCCGCGCCAGGTGGCGCCGGAACTCGGCCGAGGCCGCGTCGTCGGAGGCCGGGTTGGTACCCTCGTCGGCGGACTGGGACGCCTCGGCGACGGCGTCGGGGCTCGCGCCGGAGAGGGCCTGCTCGACGGCGGTCGCCCGAATGGGTGTCGCGCCCATGCTGGTGAGCGCGATGCGGGCTGAGCCGATGGAGCCGTTGGAGATCTCCACGACCGCCGCCACGCCTACCGTCGCCCAGTCCTGCGAGCGGCGGCTGAACTTCTTGTACGACCAGCCGGTGTCGGGGCCGAGCTTGGGGACCCGGATCTCCGTAACGACCTCCTGCTCGCCCAGGGTCGTCATCATGTAGTCCTGGAAAAAGTCCGCGGCCTTGACGGTCCGCTCGCCTTCGGGGCCCTTGATCGTCAGCTCCCCTTCGAGCGCCGTTATGACGCTCGGCATGTCGCCGGAGGAGTCGCCGTGGGCCAGGGTGCCGCCCAGAGTCCCGCGGTGCTGGACCGACGGGTCGCCCAGGAGCCCCGCAGTATAGCCCACGATGCCGCAGTGCTCCTTGACCAGGTCGTTGAAGAGCAGGTCGCGGTGGCGGGTCATGGCGCCTATGGCCAGGTGGTCACCCCCGTCGCGCACGTAGCGCAGGTCATCCAGGCGGCCCAGGTCTATGAGGACCGTGGGTGCTGCCAGCCTGAGGCGCATGATCGGGATCAGGGAGTGCCCCCCCGCAAGTAACTTGGACTCGTCGCCGTGCTGCCCGAGCAGCTCTATGGCGTGGTCAACCGATTCCGCTACTTCGTAGTCGAAGGCCATCGGGATCATTACGCGTCACCCCCCTGCTTGATGTCGGCCGCGCTCGCCCCCAGCGAGGCGTCCTCCTGCCGGTCGCCCGAAGGCTTGCCCTGGGCGTTCTGGATGGCCTTCCACACCCGCATCGGCGAGGCTGGCATGTCTATGTGCCGGATCCCCATCGGCGAGAGGGCATCGATCACGGAGTTGATGACCGCGGGCGGCGCGCCGATGGTCCCGGCCTCGCCCACACCCTTGACCCCGAGCGGGTTGCTCGGGGACGGGGTCACGGTCCGGTCCAGGGTGAAGTTCGGCAGCTCGGGGGCGCCCGGGATCATGTAGTTCACCATCGAGGCGGTCAAGAGGTTGCCGTCCTCGTCGTAGATGACCCCCTCGTAGAGCGCCTGGGCGATGCCCTGCGCC
>JALZNL010000576.1 GCA_030857715.1 Actinomycetota bacterium
GACCTGTCCACCGAGGACTGGGACAAGACGATAAAGACCAACGTCTACGGCTACTTCTTCTGCTGCAGGAGGTTCATCAACGTCCGCAAGGGAGCGGGCGGGGGCGGCAAGATCATCAACGTGACCTCCGTCCACCAGGAGGTGTCCCGGCCCACCGGCGGCGACTACGACACCTCGAAGGGCGCGATCCGCAGCCTCACCCGCACCCTCGCCCTGGAACTCGCCCCGCACGGGATAAACGTCAACAACATCGGGCCCGGCATGGTGCTCACGCCGTTCAACCAGGGGGCCATAGACGACCCCGAGGTCCTCGAGGAGCAGGTCCAGAGCATCCCCATGAAACGCGCCGCCAAGCCCGAGGAGATCGCGGGCCTCGCCGTCTTCCTCGCCTCCAGCGACGCCGACTACGTGACCGGGTCCACCTACTACATGGACGGCGGACTGATGCGGAACATGGGTCAGGGAGCATGACGCTCACGGAGCGGCGCCCTTCGGGGTTGAACCGGTAGTAGATGTCGTCTATCCGGCAAAACAAAACGGTCATAGCCTCTTCCAGGAGGCCCTCGAACGGCTGGACCTTTAAGCGACTAGAGAAGGAGCATTCATGAAGTTCGGAATCGTTGGGCTAGGACGGATGGGCGGGAACCTCGCCCTCCAGGCCCTGGAGAAAAATCACGAGGTCGTCGGCTACTCGAGGTCCGAGAAAAAAGAGCTCGCGGACGCGGGCGTGGCGTTCGTGGGTTCCCTCGACGAGCTCGTCGAGGCCCTGCCCCCGCCGCGCGTGGTCTTTCTCTACGTGCCCGCCGGAGAGCCGACCGAGCAGACGGTAGACGGGTTGGGCGATCATCTCCAGGCGGGAGACGTCGTCGTCGAGGCCGGCAACTCCCACTGGGAGGACTCCAAGCGCCGCTACGCGAAGCTTCGGGAACGTGGCATACACTTCCTCGACTGCGGGACGAGCGGCGGCGTCGATGGGGCTCGCCGGGGGGCGTGTTTCATGGTCGGGGGTGACGGCGAGGCGTTCCTGCTCGTCAAGCCGGTCTTCGAGGATCTCGCGGTCGAGGACGGTTGCCTGCATGTGGGTCCGGCCGGGTCGGGCCATTTCGTCAAGCTCATGCACAACATGATCGAGTTCGGGATGGTCCAGGCCATCGGGGAGGGCGTCGAGCTCCTGATGCGCTCGGAGTACGTGCTCGACATGCCCGCGCTCTTTCACAACTGGAACCACGGCTCGGTGATCCGGGGTTGGCTCGTCGAACTCATGGAGCAGGGGTTCCGGGAGTACGGCGATCTCGACTCGCTCGAGTCCCAGGTCGAGGACACCGGCGAGCAGGTCTGGGGCGTCCGGTACGCGATGGAGAAGGAGGTCCCGATACCGCTCCTCGCCCAGGCGGTCTGGGGCTTCTACGAGTCCCGTGACCCCGACCGTCCCTGGGCGAAGGCGGTGGCGGTCATGCGTCACGAGTACGGCGACCATCCGATCAAGGAAAAGTAGCGGACGCTCGGCTAAGGAGACGCATGACATACCTCCCGATAGAGGACCACGGGGTTATAGGAGATCTGCACACCGCCGCGCTGGTGGGTGTCGATGGGACTATAGACTGGCTGTGCCTGCCACGCTTCGACGCCCCGAGCGTCTTCGCCGCCATCCTGGACGACGAGAAAGGCGGACACTTCAAGCTGGCCGGTACAACCGGTCGCGGGTCCGAAAAGGAGACGCGGCATGACTGAAGCCTCGGTGGGGGATTTCGCTCTGCTATCCGACTGTCATTCGGCCGCCCTGGTAGGTCGAGACGGCTCCGTGGACTGGTACTGCGCGCCGCGGTTCGACTCGCCCTCCGTCTTCGCCCACCTCCTGGACGGGGAAGGCGGGCACTGGTCCATCCGGCCCGTCGGGGAGTTCGATGCCGAGCGAGCTTACCTGGAAGACACGATGGTCCTGCGGACGGTGTTTCGGACCCCACGGGGGCGGGTTGCCGTGACGGACGCCCTGGCGCTGGAGAGCGGTGCCCGGGGACACGACATCGGTGTTCGCGCTCCTCACGTCCTGTTGCGGAGGGTCGAGGGGGTCGAGGGCGAGGTCGAGATGGCGTTGGAGTTCGTCCCTCGCCCGGAGTACGCTCTTATCACCCCGCTCGTGTTACCGACAGAGACCGGGGTCGTCGCCCGGGGCGGTCCAGCTGAGCTTCAACTGGTCGCCGGATGTCCTCTGGGAGTCGAGGATACAAAGGCCACCGCCCACTTCACTACAAGGGTCGGAGAGGCCACGGATTTCGCGCTCATTTATCGTCGAGCGGCCGATCCCGGGGCCGGCACTCTATCTTGTCCCGACGTCGGGGGGGAGCTCGCAAACACCCGCGAGGGGTGGAGGTCCTGGTCGGAGTTGCACCGCGGCTACGAGGGGCCTTACGCCGAGCAGGTCCGGCGCAGCGCCCTCGTGCTTCAAGCGCTGACGTATGGGCCGACGGGCGCTGTGG
>JALZNL010000577.1 GCA_030857715.1 Actinomycetota bacterium
TTCTACCCTGAGCTGGCGGGCTTCGTGCAGCCGCTCGCCGGGGAGTTCGTGGCGGACAGGGAGCTCTTCCGCTCCATCCCGTTCCTCACCGGCTACGCGGTGGAGACCGGGATCATGATCGACGCGTTCAAGATGGTAGGCCTGGACGCGATGGCCCAGGTGGACCTCGGTACCCGCCAGAACCGCCACCAGCCTCTGCGCGATCTCTCCCGCATGTCCTACGCGGTCCTGCGCGCGGTAGCCCGGCGCATGAGGCAAGAAGGGCGCCTGAACCAGACGAGCGACCCGGACGCACCCGTCTCCCCCTTCCAGTTCAGCGACTACCTCCACGCCGTCGCAACCCCGGAAGGCCTCCAGCTCCAGGAGTACGTCGAAGAGCTCGTCGAGCGACCGCCCATCAAGGAAGTCCTCAAGGTCCGGTAGGAACGCAGTGTCCGGTCCCCACGACATGGGCGGCGAGTCGGCCGGCCCCATAGACAAAAAGGGCCACGAGCCCGAGGACTGGGAGCGCATAGCTGACGCCGTCAACGCGGCGCTTGGCAAGAGGGGCCTCCAGACCACAGACGAACACCGCCGCGCCATAGAGTCTCTCCCGAACTACCGCGACCTCTCCTACTACGAACGCTGGGCCTCCGCCACCGAGAAGCTGCTAGTAGAGAAAGGCATCCTCACGAAAGTGGAGGTCGATGAGCGGTCCGCGGAGATCCAGCGCCGCTGGGAGGGCGCTTGAAGGCGCGCTACGCCCCCGGAGATTCCGTCCGGGTGAGGCCCGGTGCGAAGCCAGGACACGTCCGCACGCCAGACTACCTGAAAGGAAAGCCGGGGCGGGTAGAGGCCGTCCTCGGCGCCTATCCGAACCCCGAGGACCTGGCCTACGGCCTCTCAGGCTCGCCCGGGCGGGTCCTCTACAAGGTCGGCTTCCGCCAGGACACGCTCTGGCCCGACTACGATGGTCCGTCCGACGAACGGCTCTACGCCGACGTCTACGAGCACTGGCTGGAGCCGGGAGGAGAGATATGAGCCGGGATCACCACCACGAGACAGATTCCAGAGGCGCCACCAGCCCGCTCGCGGCGCGCGTTCGGGCGATGGAGGCGTTGCTGATCGAGAAGGGCGTCGTGACGGAGGCCGAGATCCAGGACAACGTGGCCTACATGGACTCGCGCTCCCCGGCCAACGGCGCCAAACTCGTCGCCCGCGCGTGGACCGACGAGGACTTCAAGGCCAGGCTCCTCTCGGGCGGCCGGGCCGCGGCCATCGAGCTCGGCATAGACGCCGGGGCCTCCCCGGACCTCGTCGTCGTGGAGAACACGCCCGACGTTCATAACCTGATCGTATGCACCCTCTGCTCCTGCTACCCGCGCAACGTCCTGGGTCGTCCGCCGGACTGGTACAAGAGCTTCGAGTACCGCTCCCGGGCCGTCCGCGAACCCCGCGCCGTCATGCGCGAGTTCGGCTTCGAGCCGCCGGAGGGCGCGCGGGTCGCCGTCCACGACAGCACCGCCGACGTCCGCTACATGGTGCTCCCGATGCGCCCGCCCGGGACGGAGGGCATGGACGAAGGGGAGCTGGCGGGCCTCGTAACGCGGGACGCCCTGATCGGGGTGGGCGTCCCCCGCACGCCTGTCCGGGCGGGTTGACGCCCGCCGGGCCAGGCCGACCTAACCCGGGTTCCTAAGCGCGGCGACCTGCACGATGCGGGCCCCGTCCACCTCTTCCACGCGCAGGAGGTGGCCGTCGAGGCGCACCTCGTCGCCGACCGCGGGAACGTGGCCGAGTTGGCCGAAGATCAGGCCGCCGACGGTGTCGAACTCCTCGCTCGCGAGGTCGGAGTCAAGGACTTTGTTGACGACCCTTATCGGGGTGCGGCCGTCCAGCCGGTAGCCGTCCTCGACCTCGCGGACGAGCGGCTCTTCTTCCTCGTCGAACTCGTCGCGGAGTTCGCCGACGATCTCCTCGACGATGTCCTCGACGGTGACCAGGCCCTCGAAGGAGCCCCACTCGTCGATGACTATGGCGACCCGCATCTCCTGCTGCCTCAGGTCCCTGAGCACGTCGCTGACGCGCCGGCTCTCCGGGACGGTCAAGACTTCCCGCACGAGGTCGCTGGCGGTAACCCTGGCGTCCAGCCCCTCCGCCCTTATCGCCCGGAGCACGTCCTTGACGTGGACCGTCCCGAGTATCTTGTCGGGCGAGTCGTCCTCCTGGACGGGGTAGCGGGTGTGCTGGCCCTCCGCGGCGACGGCGAACAGCTCCTCCAGGCCCATCCCGGCCGGCAGCACGGCGACGTCAGGCCTTGGGACCATGATCTCGCGTACCGGCGTGTCCTCGAGGTCGAAGATGCCCTCGAGCATCTCCTCCTCGTTCTTCTCGAGTATGCCGCTCCGGGTGGACTGGGCGATGAGCTGCCGGATCTCCTCCTCCGAATGGGTCTCGTCCGACTCGGAGGCCGGCGCCACGCCCAAAGCGCCCGTG
>JALZNL010000091.1 GCA_030857715.1 Actinomycetota bacterium
CGACAACCGCCTCCCACCAATCTTCCGGGTGAGACTCAGCCCACCCGGAGCGGGGCGAACGGACGGGGTAGGAGGCGGAGCCCTCCCCGAGAACCGCGCCGTCTTCGGCGAGGAGCAGGGCTTTGACGGAGCCGGTGCCGAGGTCCAGGCCGAGGAGCACCGGCTAGGCCCGCCGACAGGCGGGACGGTTCTCCGTTGCCCGATCGCCCCGTGCTCGATGCCCGGTGAGCGCGGTAGAGAGAGGCGGCCGGATCTCAAAAGGCCAAATCTCCTTCCGCGACGACTTGACGCCCAACCTGCGTTCCTCCACTCGACCCGAGCCCTGGACCCAGAATGATAGGCGGATCACAGGTCCGTTGCCGACCACGGAGAAGAAGCGCACGAGAAAAGCGGGAGGGACCGGGAGAGTACCCGGTCCCTCCCGCTGCCCTGCGCCTCTTCGGCTATCAGGTCTTGATGTCTTTGAGCTCCGCCTGGTAGACGACGCGGTCGGCGTAGTCGGGGAGGGTGCAGGTCTGGAGGGTGACGATGTTCTTGCCCTCGACGCGCTTGAGGACGGAGAGGTCGGTGGGCTCCACGATCTTCTTGTTAAAGACCTCGTAGGTGTACTGGCGGCCCTCGGCGTCCTCTAAGAAGATCTCGTCGCCGTTGACGAGGTCCTCCAGGTCGTAGAACGCCAGGTCGCTGTTGGTGCCGGGATAGCCGATGCGGTGGCCGGCGATGTAGATGTTGGCCTCCTCCTGCCACGGGAACCCCGTGAACGGGAGGTGTACGGCCGCGTTGTCGCGGAGGAGGGCCTCGTCCGTACCCTTGCCGACCGGGATCTCGTCGTCCTTGATCTCCGCCATCTTGGGCACGGTAAGCTTGAGGGTCTTGTCCTTGGCCGGCTCAAGCTTGTTGCCCTCGTTCTCCGCGTCCCCGCCGGCTCCGGCCTCGGGCGCGACCTTCTGGTCCTTGGCCTCTTCGGTCAACTTCTCGTCTTCGGCCTGCTCCTGGGGCTGCTTCTCGGGCTCCTCCTGCTTCTGAGAACCCCCGGAGGACTGCCCCTCGGAGGGCTGACCCGCCGAAGAACAGGCCGCGAGCGAAGCCGCCACCAGCACCGCCGCAAGAATCAAAACCAGCTTCTTTAAACGCATCTCATCACCTCTCGCTGTCTCCCCACCGATCAACACGTAGGAAAGGTTACCGCCCGAAAATAACAATCGGGTAACATACGGATCAATACTCCATTACACCGCACCACCCGCGAATCCCCGCCGCCTTGCGGACCAGGATCCGTTTTGCCGGCAGTTATCTTAAGCGCGAGCCACCCCGGTGTAAAGGCCCGAACCCCACAAACGCATCACCCCGCGCCCCGCAATACCCCCACCCCAGTACCAGCCTCGCACACACAAGCCGTATTTAGAGGCCGGGTCCCGGCGCGGACAGATCAACGTTCTTGACAATCTAGAACATATGTGTATACTGCACATAGATGATATTAATCACTCAAAGGAGGCACGTTTTGAAGACCATAGAGAAGACCGGCAAGACGGCGGAGCGGCTCGCGAAGACGAGCGGCGACACGTACAAGCTGATCGTGGACCACTTCGCGGCGCAGCAGGAGCGGAGCGTTCGCTTCGCGCAGGAGGTTCTCGACGGTACGGTGCGCGAGGTTCGGCACCAGGCCGAGAGCAACCAGTCGCTCACGCAGGAGCTCGTAGAGCGGGCGGAGCAGCAGCGCGGTGCCTACCAGACGCTGGTGGGGCAGTCGGTTGACGCTTACATGGACCTCCTCTACGCCCCCCTCTCCTACTACAAGCAGGGCCTGAGGGTTGTGGAGGGTGAGATCGACCGCGCGGCGTTCCCCATCGCCAACTACGACGAGCAGAACGTCGGCGACATCTCCAAGCAGCTCGACGCGCTCTCGGCGGCCCAGATCCGCGAGGTCCGCGAGCACGAGACGCGCAACAAGAACCGCGAGACCCTGATCGACCAGTTCGACCGCAAGCTGAAAGCAGTCTCCGCGTAGGGAGGCTTCAGGCAACAGGCTTCAGCCGTCAGGCTGATAACAGAGAGGGCCGGGGAGAATATCCCCGGCCCTCTCGCCTGTCTACAGCGATTCGCAGAAGATCAGCGCCTCTGCAAAACATCCCTTCAGCTCCTGGCGGTCAGCCCTCTGTTCTTCCTGAAACCTACTTCAGCAAGTCTTTCAGATGCCCCTTCTTCTCCTTCGCGGTGCCGCTGCGTTGGTCGGCGCGGCCCTCGGCCTTCTTGTCCTTGTTGCCGCTGAGGGCGCCGGCCGCCTCTTTCATGCGGCCCTTGGCCTTGTCCATCGCCCCTTCGTTGCGGTCGTCCTGGCCGGTCTTGCTTCGCCTGCCCACAAAATCCTCCTTCTGGCGGATACAACTGCTCCCTTAGACCTCTCCCGGGTAGACGGCGGTTACACCTCCCCGTTCGTGGCGCCGGGGTCGCGGTTCTTCGCGTCCTGAATCGCCTGCCACACCTTCCACGGCGAGGCCGGCATGTCTATGTGGGTGACGCCGAGGTGGCTGACCGCGTCGATCACGGCGTTCACCACCGCCGGCTGGGCGGCTATCGCGCCTGACTCGCCGATGCCTTTAACGCCCATCGGGTTCGTGGGCGAGGGGGTTTCCGTACGGTCCAGGATCATGTTCGGTATCTCGGGGGCGCCCGGGATCATGTAGTTCATCATGGTCCCGGTTACGAGGTTGCCCTCGGAGTCGTAGACCGCTTCTTCGTAGAGGGCCTGCGCAATGCCCTGGGCGATGCCGCCGTGGAGCTGCCCGTCCACGATGGCCGGGTTCACGACAGGACCGCAGTCGTCCACCGCAACGTACTTCGGGATGGTGACCCTGCCGGTCTCGGTGTCCACCTCGACGGCGCAGACGTGGGTGCCGTAAGGCCAGGTAAAGTTCGGCGGGTCGAAGACGTGGCTCTCGCTCAGGACCGGCTCCATGCCTTCGGGTAGGTCGTTCGCGAGGTAAGCGGCGGCGGCGACATCCTGGATAGAGACGTTCGTGCCCGGGGAGCCTGCGACGGAGAAGCGACCGTTCTCGAACTCAATGTCGTCCTCTGCGGCCTCCAGCATGTGCGCCGCGATCTTTTTGGCCTTGTCCACGACCTTCCCGCACGCGAGGCTGAGCGCCACCCCGCCGACAGCGAGGCTCCGGGAGCCATAGGTGTCGCGCCCGTAGGGGGCTATCGCCGTGTCGCCGTGAAGGACCTCCACGTCGTCGAAGTCAACCCCGAAGGCGTCGGCGGCGATCTGGGACCAGCTCGTCTCGTGGCCCTGGCCGTGGGGAGAGGTGCCCGTCACGACCTCGACCTTGCCGCTGGCAGACATCCGGACGGAGGCGGACTCCCAGCCACCGCTCTGCAGGCGGACGCCGGCCGCGACCTTCGAGGGTGAGAGGCCGCCGCTCTCGGTGAAGTTGCCGATGCCGACGCCGAGCTGCTTTACGTCTCCGGCCTCGCGGCGGCGGCGTTGTTCGGCGCGCAGGTCGTCGTAGCCCGCGAGGTCCAGGGCCTTTCTCATGCAGGTCTCGTAGTCGCCGGAGTCGTACATCACGCCGGCGGGGGTGGTCGTCGGTTCGTCGAACGGGGGGATCAGGTTCATGATCCGAAGCTCGGCCGGGTCCATGCCGAGCTCGCGCGCCAGGTCGTCCATGATGCGCTCGTGGGCGTAGGCGGCCTCCGAACGGCCGGCACCGCGGTAGGCGTCCGTGGGCGTCAGGTTCGTGAAGACCCCGGTGCATTCGAACGAGTAGGCGTCGAAGGTGTAGAGGCCGGGGTAGGTAAAGGAGCCGAAGATCGCGATGCCAGGCGTCAGGAGCTGCAGGTAGGCGCCCATATCCGCGAGCAGTTTGACCTTCATGCCCAGGATCTTGCCGTCCCGCTTCGCGGCGAGTTGGATGTGTTGGACCTGCCCGCGGCCGTGGGTGCTCGCCAGGTGATTCTCCGAGCGGTCCTCGACCCACTTGACGGGCGTCTTGAGCCTGCGGGCGAGCGCCAGCGCGAGGGCCTCCTCGGCGTAGACGTTCAGCTTGCCGCCGAACCCGCCGCCCACTTCGGGGGCGACTACACGCAGCTTTGTCTCCGAGACGCCGCACACGAGGGCGAGGATGTCTTTGACGAAGTGCGGGACCTGGGTTGAGGAGTAGACCGTGAGGGCGCCGGTCGCGGGCTCGGGGTTCACGACCACGGCGCGGGGCTCGATGGCGCTCGGGATCAGGCGCTGCTGGATGTACCGACCACTAACGACCACGTCAGCCTCTTCGAAGGCCTTGTCTATGTCCCCCGTTCCGAGCGGCCACGTGTAGCATTTGTTTGTGCCGAGATCCTCGTGGACGAGCGGAGATCCCTCTTCGAGGGCGGCCTCCACGTCCACTACCACCGGCAGCACCTCGTACTCGACGTCTATGGACTCAAGGGCGTCCTGCGCCCTGTAGCGGTCGGTCGCCACGACCACCGCAACACCGTCCCCCGCGTGGTTGACTTCGCCGCGGGCCAGGGGCCAGTGGTCCGGGATCTTGATGTCCTCCGTCACCGGCCAGCCCGTCGGGATGCCGATGGCCCATTCCTCCGCCAGGTCCTCGCCGGTAAAGACCGCGACGACGCCGGGCCGTTCCCTCGCGGCTGAGACGTCTACGGACAGGACCTTCGCGTGGGCGTGGGGGCTGCGCAGCAGCGCGAAGTGGAGCATCCCGGGCAGGTGGATGTCGTCCGTAAAGCCGGCGTGCCCGGTGAGAAGCGCCGGGTCTTCCTTGCGCAACACGCTGCTCCCCATGTAATGCTGGGCCGTCTCCGTCATGCCGCGCCTCCTATCTCGTCTTTCGGATCGTCCGGGTTACTCCATCTCCAGGAGGTCTTGGCCCGCGTCCACGGCGTCCTCGTTCTCGACCAGGAACTTCGAGACGGTGCCGTCCTCCTCGGCCTTGACCTCGTGGAAGGACTTCATCACCTCGATCAGGCCGACGGTGTCCCCCACCGAGACGGCGGCGCCTTCTTCCACGTAGAAGTCGCTTTCCGGGTCCGGGCGCCGGTAGAAAGTGCCGGGCATCTGTGCTCTTACGGTCTTCGCCAAGTCTTGCTCCTCCTGCCAGGTGGCCTGCTACGAAACCTTCTCTTCCGACCTTCCGAGGGGCTGCACCTCGACCTCGTTCTCCTTCAGCTTACGCACTATCGTCTCGGCTAGCTTCACGACCCCGGGGGTGTCGCTGTGGACGCAGACGGAGTCGCAACTGACCTCCACCTCGCCGCCGCTCTCGGTCGTGACCCTGCCCTCCTTCACGGCCCGGACGACCCTCTGGGCCATCTCCTCGGGGTCGAGCTCGCCGGCGAGCTTACGGGTAAAGACGATCTGGCCCTCGTCGTTGTAGGCCCGGTCGGCGAAGAACTCCGCCGCCACCGGCTGCCCCATCTCCCCGGCGAGCCTGTAGGTGACGGACGACTCCATGCAGAAAAGGACGAGGCCTGGGTCGACCTGCTGTATAGCCTCGATGATCGCGCGCGAGAGCGCCTCGTCGCGGGCCGCGACCATGTACAGCGCGCCGTGCGGCTTGACGTGCTGCACACCCATCCCGTAGAGGCGGGCGAACTCTCGCAGGGCGCCGAGCTGGTAGACGAGCTCGTCCCGAAGCTCCTCTGGCGGGGCCTGGATCTCCCTCCTCCCGAACCCCACGAGATCCCGATACCCGCTATGCACCCCGACCGCAACCCCATGCTCCTTCGCAAGCGCCACCGTCTTCCTCATAACGTGCGGGTCCCCCGCGTGAAACCCTCCCGCCACGTTCGCCGACGAGATAAACCGCATCAACTCCTCGTCCGCCCCAAAACTGTAAGGCCCGAAGCTCTCGCCCATGTCGCAATTGAAGTCGATGTACAAGGTGCCTCCCCTCGGTCGGCGGATTTGGAGGTTCTAGGTTCGAGGTTTTAGGCTCGTTTTCCGCATCCCTTCGGCAAAGGTTCTTGCCGCGCTCCGATCGGCTGGCAATCGAACCTCAAGATACGCCAACCACCTTCTCAAAACCTCGAACCTCAAGACCTTATGCCTCAAACCAGTGCGTCCTTTATCTCGGCCAGTCTCTTTCGACGGTCCTCGCGGGCTTCTAGCGCTTCTTCCAGCTCTACGGAGCGGAAGCGGGTCTTGTCGTTGGTCTTTGATTGGGCCAAGCGGTCGCGGTCGGCGCTTATTACGGTGCCGATGGTAGCGTAGCCGCCGCCGGTTACGGCGTCGTTCATGAGGACTATGGGCTCGACGCCGCCGGGAACCTGGATAGAGCCGATCGGATACCCGAAATCCACGACGTTGGCCGGATCGCTGCCGGCACCCGCCGGCTGCTCGCGCTCGACGAATCCCAGCTCGCCGCCCCGGTAACGGTAGCCGACGCGATCCGCGTCAGGGGTAACCGTCCACTCTACGTTTAAGAACTCCTCCATGCTCTCTTCCGTGAGCCGGTAGCTCGCGAGGCCGATGATGACTCGCAGCTCGGTCTCTTTCGTGTAGCGTGGGATATTGTCCGCGTCTACCTTCTTGCCGACCCGAGCGTCGCCGTTTCCGGCCTCGCCGAGCTGGAGCTCGTCGCCTTCCTGGAGAGCGCGGCCGTCTAGTCCTCCTAGCCCGATCAGGGTGTAAGTCGAGCGGCTGTGCATGAAGATGGGGGCGTCTATTCCGCCAGAGACCGCGAGGTAAGAGCGGGCACCGTTCTTGAGGTAGTCGAAGGATAGGACGTCGCCCTCTCTGACTTGCAACGTCTCCCAGGTCGGGGCCTCTTCGCCGTTTATCTTGGGCGGCATCTCGGCGCCGGTGACGGCTATGACGGCGTCCTCGGTAAACTCCAGCTCGGGACCGAAGTACGTGATCTCGAGCCCGGCGGCGCCGTCTCTGTTGCCGACGAGGTAGTTGCCCACCTGGTAGGAAAACACGTCCATCGCCCCACTCGGCGGCATCCCGATGGCGTACTCGCCGAAGCGGCCGGTGTCCTGGACGGTGGTGAGGAGCCCGGGGCTCTTGACCCTAATCGCCATAGAGCACCCCCAGGATCTCCTTGTTGTACGCGTGCGGGTCTTCAAGCGCCCGATCCGTGTGGAAGGTGAAGTCCGCCTTTTTATACTCGAAGGAACCGTCCTCCACGCCCGCCCGGATCTCGTCGAACTCTTCCTGGTCCACGCCACGGTATTTCCATACGTCCCCGGGCTTCGGAAACACGATCGAGTCCTCGAAATCCTTCAACCTCTGCTTCACGTCCAACACCGGCGCCGGGGCGAGGCCGTAGAGTTGGTAGCCGCCGGCGCCCTGAACGGAGTAGACGACCGCGAACCCGCCGCCGAAGCCGAAGGCCCGCTCGGGGGTGAAGGTGCGGGGCCGGACGTACTTGGGGACCTCGACCTGCTCTTCGGGCGGGACCAACTGGTAGCACCAGGGGAGGCCCGGCACGAACCCGATCATGGTGATGAGCCACGGCGAGCCGAGCAGGGCGGCTATAAAGTCGTCCTTGGAGTCGTAGCCGTTTATGCGGGCCGAGTACTCCAGGTCCGTCGCGTCCGGGTCCTGGTGGCGGTCCCGGAAGCGCATCAGGGCCTCGTGCGTCCACGGGTCCTCCATCATCACCGGCACGTCCACGACGCGCGTCCGGAGTTCGTAGCCCTTCACGTCGCCGACCTCTTCGTCTATCTCCTTGAGGCGTGAGATCAGGCCGTCCGGGTGCAGCACGTCCGGGTCGATGCGGACCATGTAGGAAGCGTTGGACGGGCAGATGTCCATCACGCCCTCCACGTTCTCCTCCCGGAGCCTGTTCGTGATCGCCATGGCCCTGAAGTTCACCTTGAGGCTCATGGCCTCGGCGAGCTCCACGAAGACGAACTCGTCCCCACCGTAGGTGTAGCGCGCCTCCGGAAGCCCGGTCTCGACGTTAGCGTTCATGCGCTGGCACCCCCCTTTCCCCTTGTAAGAGTGACCGAATAGTACCTACGGGGGAT
>JALZNL010000578.1 GCA_030857715.1 Actinomycetota bacterium
GAGTAAAGGCGGCGTAGATAAGGTTTGCCGACCGATTCACCGATCACAGGCCGCGAGGCGGGCGGTCGAAGGTTACGCGGGGAAGCAAGATTCCGCGGTTGAGTAGTACCCGCCAAGAGAGGAGCGCAAGGCAAATGGATGAACGGATGGATAGCGTAGGGACTGGGAGCGACGTCGGGGGGATCCTTGACCGAGGAGACTTCCTGAAGCTGGCCGGTGCGGCCGGCATCGGCGCCGCGGCCGGGGCGAGCCTGTTGCCGGCGGGGGCCGGGGCGGCGGTGAGGACTAACCTGGATCCCACGGACTTCACGTTCAGGACGCGGGAGCAGTTCCGGCCGTTCCACCTTCTGGCGAAGAACTTCGTCCAGCTCGATGACGGCTTCGACAGGAACACGACCGGCAACTACACGATCCTCCGCCCTGGTCCCCCCGAGGAAGGCGATGGCTTCGTCCGGGTGGATGACGGCAAGATGCGTTTTACCGGGCAGGATGACTACTACACCATCCTCAAGTCCAAAACCGGGCAGAAGGCGCCCTTCGCGACCGTGATCATAGACGTCGCGTCGCTACCCGAGGGCACCGTTTACGCCGGGCTCTACAAAGACGAGCTCAACTACGTTCACGCCTATTATGACAAGAACGTTGCCGGTCGTGGTGTGCGGCCTGCTCGGGCTCGGCCAGGGGCTCCTGATCGCGAAGGCCAAGATGGCCCCGTTTATCGTCACCCTTGCGGGCCTGCTCGGCATCCGGGGTCTGGCCCTGGCGCTCGCCGATGAGCAGCCGGTCGGCGTGGACAACGACTCGCCGTTCGTCTGGTTCGGGCAGGGGGAGATCCTGGGCCTCACGGTGCCGATCGTCTTTATGCTCGCCGCCTTCGCCGTGGGCGGGCTGGTGCTGATCCGGACGCGGTACGGGCAGGCGATCTTCGCCATCGGCGGCAACGAGGAGTCCGCGCGCCTGATGGGCGTCCCGGTGGACCGGACGAAGGTGATCGCCTACGCGACCAGCGGGGCGCTCGCAGGCCTCGCGGGGGCGCTGCTCGCCGCCCAACTCGCGGCCGGCCAGCCCGTCGCCGGGGCCGGTTGGGAGCTAGACGCGATTTCGGCCGTCGTCGTCGGCGGCACCCTCCTTACCGGCGGCGCCGGGACTTTGAGCGGCTCCCTGGCGGGCGTGCTACTGCTCGGCATCTTGCAGAACCTGATCAACCAGCTCGGCACTTTAGGCTCCTACGCCCAACAACTCGTCAGCGGCGTGTTCCTCATCGCCGTCGTCCTCGTGCAGGCTTACCTGACGCGTAAACAGCGGCTGTAACGTGGCGGGGTAACCGGCGTGTACCGGACGTGGCCCTCGGCTAGACTGCGGGACATGCCGAAGGACCGAGAACGGGGAGGAAGTTCTTGCAAGACGAGCCCGCGATGAAAAAGGAACGCGAGATCAAAGAAGACGGCCGCTACATCATATTTTTCTCGTTCGAGAGCGGGGAAGAGGAGAAGGCGCCATCCGGGGAAGACGAGGGTTGAACCAGCTTCGCTGGGACCCGACGCTCGGGGAGTGGGTCGCCTACGCCACCCACCGTCAGGACCGCACCTTCCTCCCGCCCAAGGAGTATTGTCCGCTGGACCCGACCAGACCCGGAGGCTTCCCGACGGAGGTCCCCAGGCCTTCCTACGACATCGTGGTCTTCGAGAACAAGTTCCCCTCGTTCACCCCGGACGCCCCGGAGACGGTCGGGGGGTACGACGGGCTCACGCCGGCCGCGCCGGGACGCGGGGTCTGCGAGGTCGTCCTCTACTCAGATGACCACTACTCCACGCTCGCGACCATGCCGGAGGGGCGCATCCGCAACCTCGTCGAGGTGTGGGCCGACCGCTACGAGGAGCTCGGCGCCCTGCCGTTCGTGGAGTACGTCTTCGTCTTCGAGAACAAGGGCGAGGCCATAGGCGTCACACTGCACCACCCGCACGGCCAAATCTACGCCTACCCCTTCGTCCCGCCCCGCCCGAAAAAGGAACTCGAAGCAGCCCGGAGACACAGGGAGGAGTCGGGCAACTGCCTCCACTGCGACCTCCTCGCCGGAGAGCTCGACGACGGACGCCGCGTGGTCGTGGAGGGCGAGCACTTCGTCGCCTTCGTCCCCTTCTACGCCCACTTCCCCTACGAGGCGCACGTCTACGCCCGCCGCTGCGCCCCCTCGATAGCGGACCTCGACGCCCCCGAACGCCTGGACCTCGCCCGCGTACTCAAGAAGCTTCTCGTCGGCTACGACAACCTTTTCGGCTTCTCCCTGCCGTACATGATGGTCATGCACCAGGCGCCCACAGACGGCGGGGACCACGACGGCGTCGCCCACTTCCACATCGAGTTCTATCCCCCGAACCGGACCGGGGACAAGCTCAAGTACCTGGCCGGCAGCGAGACGGGCGCCGGCGCCTACGTGGTTGACGTTCTCCCCGAGGACACCGCAAAGA
>JALZNL010000092.1 GCA_030857715.1 Actinomycetota bacterium
GTACAGACGCATCCCCCGCACCCCGCCGCGAAAGCGGCTTCCGAGCACGTAGTCGGCCCGGCCGGAGAGAACCGGCTCCAGTAGTTCCGGGATGTCCTCAGGGGCGTACTCGAGGTCGGCGTCGAGGTAGGCGACGGCAATGGCATCCGACGCGACCGCGGCCCGGAGGCCCGTCCGGACCGCGGCGCCGAGGCCCCTGTTCTCCGGGTGGGCCACGACCGCGGCACCCCGGTTGCGGGCTATGGCGGCCGTGGCGTCCGCCGAGCCGTCGTCCACGACTATCGGGTAGAGGTCGTGTCCGGGGACGGTCACGTTCGAGATGCCATCGAGCAGGGGGCCGATGGTCGCCTCCTCGTCTTTGGCCGGGATGACGACGGCGATACGGCTCACCCGTGGTCCTCCAGCGCGTCTTCGAGCACCCGCCCGGTCGAGCCTTCCGGCGGCCCGACACCGAGCAGGTAGCAGATGGTCGGCGCGAGGTCCATGACGGAGGCCGGCGTTCGGACGGTCCGGCCACCCGCCACGCCGCTGCCCCACATGGCAAAAGGGACGAAGCGCTCGCCCTCGGAGAGGTGGCCGTGGGCGCCGATGCCGATGCCCTGGCCGTGGTCGGCCATCAGGACAACGGCGGTGTCCTCCAGGTAGCCGTTCTCCTCACACCAGGACATAAAGCCCTCGATGAGGTTGTCCGTGATCTCGATGCGCTCAACGTACTCGGGGTAACGGGTGCCCCTGACGTGCCCGTTCTGGTCCACGGCCAGCAACTGGAGCACGAGAAGCTCGGGGTCGTGCTCTTCGAGTTCGCGCCTGCCGGCGGCGATGAGGTTCCCGTCTATCTTGTCGTTGTGCGCGACGCTGGTGACGCTCGCCACGTCGTCCCCGAAGGCGTCGATGAGGTGCGCTATCCCGACGAGACGCCCCTTCTTCCCGGCCCCGCGCAACACGTCGAAGACGCTCTCCACCTTCAGCCCCAGCTTCAAGACCAGGTTGGACGTAATGCCGTGCCTCTCGGGCGCCGCCCCGGTGAGCATGGACGAGAAGCACACGACCGTCCTTGCCGGGTAGACGGTCTCCACGCTCTCGTAGACCGTTCCACCGGCCATCATCTTCTCCAGGTACGGCTTCTCGGCCTCATGGAACCGGTCGAGCCGGCACCCATCGATAACCACCACGATCACCCGCTTCGCCAACGCGGGACCTCGGTTCACGACCCCGGTCGGTTTAGACGAATAAACGGGCTTCCAATCGAAGAAACGCCGATGCACCCACCACGCCGCCAGCCCCACCACCACTGTGAACGCCAGGACCGCCAGCGTCTGGCCCGCCATCACCGGCCCCGAGACCAGGTACTCGAGCACGAACAGCACCAGAAGCGCCTTCGGGACCTGTTCCAGGAAGTTGCCGCTCGTGGAGTCGGGGTTCTCCAGCACCAGCCGCCAGAACCGCACGAAGTTGGTCTTCGGCGCACCCGTCCGCAGATGATAGTAGAAGGTCCCCCAGAAGAAGACCGTAAAGAACACGTACAGCCCGAGCGCCAGCGCCAACGCGCCCACGTCCACGAACCGGAACACAACCACGAACGCCGCCAGGAACACCCAGAGCGCCCACCGCAACTTCAGCGGAAAGTCGTAGCGGACGAACAGGACGACGAGGGGTGCTGCGAGCAGGATCGCGGGCAGCGCCCGCCCCCAGAACCCCGCCGAAAACACCTCCCCGAAGTGCAGCAGGACGAAAGTCCCGACCACGAACACGGGATGGAACGACTTGCCCTCGTTCAAGACGTTCCACATCCTGGCCGCCAGGATCTCGAACCCCGAGGCGGCCTTCAAGCGAACTCCCCGGCCGCCACGGTAACCCGGAGCCCGTTCACGCCGACCGTCCCACCCTGGATTTGATCTGCCTCACATAAACCTCGCTCCGCGCTTGACCCGAACCGCCTCCGTACATTAACTTTCCCATTGAGTTATTGCAAATGACTTTCATTAGTATTCGGAGGGACACGTTGCGCGATAAGGGTTGGCTGGACCAGGGGTCGGGAAGAGCGGCGCTCTTGCTGCTGGGCGCGGTGTTCGCGCTGGCGGTCGCGGGCTGTGGCCAGCCCCCGCCGTCAGAAGACGGCCAGGCCGAAGGCGGCAACGCGAAGGGTGGGGAGACGACGGCGGAAGAGACCACGGCTGAGGAGACGACCACCGAGGAAACTACTTCGGAGGAGACGACGGGGACGGTGGCGGTAGGCGGGAGCCCGGAGCTTGCGGAGGCGGCCGAAGGGTACGAGGAGTACGTCGTGGAGCAGGTCGCGCTTTTGGAGGAGCGGACGGAGGCGTTCACCGGCGCGGTGCTCGCGGGGGACGTGGAGGAGGCGAAGCGGCTCTTCGGCCCGACGCGGGAGCCGTGGGAGAGGATCGAGCCGGTAGCGGCATCGCTCGGGGACTACGACCCGAACATCGACGCCAGGGAGGGCGACGTCCCCGACGACGAGTGGCGCGGGTTCCACAGGATCGAGAAAGCCTTGTGGGAGGAGAACACGACCGAAGGCCAGGACGAGTACGCCCGCCAGCTCATGCAAGACGTAACTAACCTGCGCGAGGACGTCGAGGGGTTGGAGCTCGAGCCAGTAAATCTCGTCACGGGCTCCGTCGAGTTGTTGAACGAGGTGTCGGCGGGAAAGATCACGGGCGAAGAGGATCGCTACTCGCACACAGACCTCTACGACATAAACGCCAACGTCGAGGGCTCGGAGGTGGCCTTCGAGGAGCTCAAGCCGGAGGTGGCCGGCGAGGATATGGGCCTCGCGAACGAGGTTACGGCGGGCTTCGACGACGTCTACGAGGAGCTGGACCAGTACCGAAAAGGTGACGGCTGGGTCTCCTACGAGACACTGAACGAGGCCGACCGTCGCGCCCTCAGCCAGAAGGTGGACGCGCTGGCCGAACCCCTCTCCAGGGTCGGACAGGTGCTGGAAGGATGAGCAACGGGAAGGCCGACGGAAAAATCAGCCGCAGGGACCTGTTCCGGGTCACCGGCGCTGCCGGCGCTGGGCTGGCCCTCGGGGCGGGCGGTTACTCGGCGCTCCGGGGCGCCGGGGACGAGACCGCGGCCCTGCCCGGTCTCCAGACGGTGGCGTTCCGCGACGTTCACCAGGCAGGCATAGCGACCGCGCAGCAGGAGCACCTGCACTTCGCGGCCCTGGACCTCGTCACGGAAGAAATCTCCGAGGTGCGTGACCTCCTCCGGGCGTGGTCGGAGGCGGCAGAGCGCATGACGCGGGGCGAGACCGCGGGGGACGACAACTTTAGCCAGTTCCTGCCACCCGACGACACCGGGGAGGCATTCGACCTCTCCCCCGCCAGGCTCACCCTGACCTTCGGGTTCGGCCCGTCGTTCTTCGAAAAGGACGGCGAGGACCGGTTCGGGCTTGCGGACAGGAGGCCTGTGGCGCTAGCACCCCTGCCGCCGCTGACGGGCGATGTGCTGGACGAGGGACGTTCGGATGGGGACCTGTGCGTCCAGGCTTGCGCGGACGACCCTCAGGTGGCGTTTCATGCGGTCCGGAACCTGGTCAGGATCTCTCGCGGGCTGGCGGTCGTGCGCTGGAGCCAGCTCGGCTTCGGGCGGACGGCGAGCACCAGCAAGACGCAGGCGACGCCGCGCAACCTCATGGGCCTGAAGGACGGCACCAACAACATCAAGGCCGAGGACACGGACCTCATGGACCAGCACGTGTGGGTCCATGAGGAGGACGGGCCTTCCTGGATGGTCGGCGGGACCTACCTGGTGGCGCGCAGGATCAGGATGCTCATAGAAGTCTGGGACCGCGTCTCTCTGGGCGAGCAGGAGACCAGCATCGGCCGCCACAAGTACAGCGGCGCCCCCATAGGCAAAGACGACGAGTTCGATCCCGTGGACCTGGAGGCCAAAGACGAGAACGGGGAGCCCCTGATCGCGGCGGACGCCCACGTTCGGCTCGCCCGCCGGAGCGATGAAGAGAAGATCCTGCGCCGCGGCTACTCCTTTACCGACGGCTTCGACGCCGAACGCGGCCAGCTCGACGCGGGCCTCTTCTTCATCTCCTTCCAGCGCGACCCTCACAAGCAGTTCGTCCCGCTCCAGCAACGCCTCGCCGCCAACGACCGCCTCAACGAGTACATCCGCCACACCGCCAGCGCCCTCTTCGCCTGCCCGCCCGGAGCCCACGAATCGGGCTACGTCGGGGAGGCGCTCTTGGAACAGGCCTGATCACACCAACGTATCCCATGTAGGGACAGGCTCGCCCGCGCACTGAGAATGCCGCAAGCGTTGGCGGCTTCGCTGGATCTTTATTCGTCCATCCAACTCCGTCTCGTGCAGGCCCGGCAGAAGGCAGGACCTCGCTTGTAAGTCTCCCCGGTGAACGCTTATTGGCCCAGCCTCCGAGGTCGAATCTTCGAGGCCCTTCGGTTCATAAGGGCAAAGATAGCCCATTCGGGGGATGCGCCCCTCGCCGGTTCGTGTATAAGCTGCTCACGTACTAGAGGTGGGGCAGGAGGTTGTCTCGCTCGGAAATGCAACCGGAAGGACTTGATTTGTCGACTCCAACTTCTGGTGATGGGCTCCACGGGCTGGACTTTCTCGCCAAGACGGCGCTCGCCGGTGCGGCGTGTTTCACGGCCTCCGTCCTGCTGCTGCCCCTTTCCTCCGAGTACACCCTCGCCGGGGACTACATCAGCGAGCTCGCCATCGGCCGTTTCGGTTTCGTCCAGACGCTCGCGTTCCTGGCGTTAGGGATCGGTTCGTTGGCGTTGGCCGTGGGCCTCCGCCGGGCGACGAGGGGCTCCTGGGGATCTCTCGCCGGCTCGGTTCTTTTCGGCCTCTTCGGCGTTGGGGTGCTCATCGACGCCTTCTTCCCCATAGACCGGGGCGGCATGCAGCCGCAAACGCTGGTGGGGACCGTTCACATCCTGGCCGCCCTGATGGCCTTCGTGTGCGCGGTTTTGGGGATGTTCGTGCTAACGAGAACCTGCAAGCGGGACGCCCGGTGGGGATCGTACTGGCGTTTGTCTTTGGTGCTGGCGACGGTAGCGCTCGTCGCCTTCTTCTTGCCGAGCGAGGGCGCGTGGGTCGGGATTTTCCAGCGAATCTTCGTGGGGACCATAATAGCGTGGATGGTCCTCGGGGCGAGAGGGCTCCATTCAACCTCCGACAGCGTATCGGCCCAACAGCCAGCGAGGGTAAAGTGATATGAAGACTCCTTCCCACCGCCGCGAAACTCGCGTCCCCTACCGCTCCTCCACCACCCGATATACCCGGTAGTCCAGTCGCAGCGACTCCTTTCTGGTCGGCAGTTCTTTCTCCACCGCGGCGAGCCGGGGTAGGTCCACGCCCGCGGACCCGACCTGCCTGAAGTCCCAGTCCGCCAACAGCGGCGCCGGGCCGCCGTCCGTGGTGACGTAGACGGCGTCTTCGAGGAGCCCTGCTTCCTCCAGCTCGTCCACCTCCTGGACGAAGCGCGTGTGATCGTAGGGCAGCACCGGCCGGCCGTAGAGGTACTCGAATGTCGAGGCCGTCACGTCGTAGCCTTCGGGCATCTCCATGAACACTACTTCGGAAGATGGGATCTCCTCATCCGCCCTGTCGAAGGCGGCGACCGCACCGTCGAGCTCCTGGAACGTCAGGATGGGAAGGGTGGTGTGGACCGTCCACACCACCGCCAATGCCGCAAGGGTCCCGCCAACCGCGACGCCGGCCCGCCGGTTGACGGTTCGCCCCGTCAAGCGTCCTATCTCCCCCACCGCGTGGGCGGCGAGGAGGGCCAGGATCGGGAACGCCGCCGGGACGAAGCGCCGGGTTGCCCACGGCAGGTCGGGGGCGACGTTCGGGATGACCGCGTACAGAACTCCAAAGGCGAGAAAGGCCCCGAAGAGCAGGGCCCGCGCCGCGTCCATCCTGCGAGCCGCCAGCACGAACCCGACGAGGCCGAGGGCCGCGACCACAGGGGTCACGAACCAGACGAGGCGGAGCAGGATCTGGGTCCGGTACGCGCCGAAATCCCTCGACCCTTCGGGCAAAGTCTCCCACGGAACCGGCAGCACGAAGTACGCCCACAGCGCGATCAAGGCCAAGCAGAGGGCGGCGAGGAACGAGATCCGGCCACCCCGCGCCTCCAGGTAGGACGCGATACCCCCTCCCCACCGCCGCCGCACGTACCAGAGCCCCGCGGCCAGTACGAGGCACGCCGGCGCCGCGAAGGGGGCCAGGGCGATGGCTTCCTTCAGGCCGTGCTCGGTGTAGATGACGTAGAGGTAGCGCGCGCCGAGGGTGTTCAGGTAGAGCAGGGTGAGGCCGGCGAAGAGGACGATCGGCAGGCCGGGGAGGAGCCAGCGCCGGGCGGGGCGTTGGGTGAGCAGGTCGAAGCCGAAGAGCAGGGGGATCGCCGCCGCGGCCAGAAACGCGTCGACCCGGATGAGCATGACCCCACCCAGGAGCAGGCCCGCGAATATGCCCGTCAGCGGCCCGGCCCCCCGCGCGAACCTCACCGCGAGCCACAGCCCGGCGAGCACCAGCAGGGCGGTCATCACCTCGCTCGACGGATGGCGGGACCACCAGACGAAGGCGTAACTGCCCCCCAGCAACGCAGCGCCGAGGAGGCCCGCCCAGCGGCCGAAGACCTCGCTCCCGAGCGCGTAGGCCACGCCGACGGCCAGCGCCCCCATCACGGGGACGACGAAGAGGCTGCCCCACGTCCCCCCGACGAGGTTGCCGAATCCCAGAAACGCGAACGGACCGGGGAAGAACTGCGGCACGACCAGGTCCTGCCCGTAGAGATAGAAACCCGGGTACTTCTTCCCTTCGAGAAACGGGTGGAAGGAGGAGACCGCCGCGACGAGGGGGTCGCGGTGCAGCAGCGCCCCGGTGCGCGCCAGTTTGTCCGCGAAGAGGAAGTAGACGCCGGGGTCGCGGCTGTTGACGACGTATTCCGCCGGCCGGGCGTATAGCGCGAAGCTCCCGGCAACCACCGCGAGCGCCCCGAAGTCCCACGCTATGGGACGCTCGGTTTTCTCCAACCCACGTCCGAGGAAGAATGCCGCCACCGCGAGCGCCGCCAGGCTTCCGGAGATCACGGACGTGGTGAACCATCCGGCGAGGGCCAGGAGCGTGAGCAGGGGCGCCGCGAGCGCCAGGGAGACGGAGAAACGCAGCAGGAAGAGCTCCGCGAGCCCCTCGTCCTTGCGGCCGAGCCGGTTGCCCAGGAAGTGGCCCGGCGCGTAGAGGAGGGCCAGGAGCAGGAGCCCTTCCAGCAAGGCCAGAGGCAAGGCTAGAGGATCAGGCCGGGGTGGCCACGAGGGCCCGGGTAGCCCACCTCGCCTGCGCCGCCACTCCTTCTTCGAGGCCGACGCGGGGCCGGTAGCCGAGGACCTCTTCGGCGCGGCGGGAGTCGGCCCAGGTGGATCTCACATCACCCTGCGCCTCGGCGCCATAGCGGATTTCCAGGTCCCTGCCCGTTGCCCTCTTGACGGCCTCGATCATGTCCCGCACGGTGGCCCGGTTCCCGCCCCCGACGTTGTACACGCCGGCCGGCGCCCCGAGCGCGGCGACGGTTGCCTCCACGGCGTCTGAGACGTAGGTCATGTCCCGCTGCTGCCCGCCGTCGCCGAACACTTCCACCGGCCGCCCCCTGAGCGCGGCGAACAGGAACCGCGAGAGCGCCATCTCCGGCCTCTGGCGCGGCCCGTAGACGGTGAAGTACCGCAGAACCGTCCCCGGCACGCCCCGCTCCCTGCCGTACAGCCCCACGAGCTCCTCGGCGGCGAGCTTGGAGAGCGCGTAGGGCGAAGCCGGCGCCCGCGGATGGTCCTCGCCCACCGGCCTTCCGGGGTCCGACCCGTAGACGGACGAGGAAGAGGCGTAGACGAACCGCCTCCCCCCGGCCCTCCCGGCCGACTCCAACAGCCGCTCCGTCGCGAGCACGTTGCGCGCCATATAC
>JALZNL010000579.1 GCA_030857715.1 Actinomycetota bacterium
GTGCTATGGGGCGCGGTGCTCGCCGGGGCGGCGGCCCTGGGCTTCTCGGTGTTCGGGCTCTAGCGAACCCCCGAGAACAGCTACTTCTGCGAACTTCGGGCGCAGGGGGGCTCAAGGCCTTGTCCGAGTCTTGGGTGGGCTTCTACCTTGGCCCCGGAGCCTGCACCGCATTGGCTGGCATACGGCTGGCATACAAAAGCCCCCGTACGATTTCCGGGGCTTTGTTCGTGTCTAATGCTCCGCTCACCTCAACTGATTCGGGAGAGCCGTCGAGCGGACTCGAGCCCCACGCGTCTCCGGCACTGCCGCCGCGCTGACCCACCGGACGATGGTGAAAACACCGCGATTCCGAGCCCGATTCATCGTTGGGCAGAAGTCTTCTTGCCACGTGCCCCATTCACAGGGCGCGGACGTCGCCGCGGCGAGATCTTAACTTGCCCTTCACGATACCTTAACGGGAGGCGAAGCCCGCCGGTTCCTCGCGTGCTAGGGTCACTCGTTGTGCGGCAGACACCGATTACCGGACAAGATCGCCTCCCGGGCCGGGCGTCGGGTGCCACGTGGCAAGGGTGAGCCTGACCGACCGCGGGCTCCTTCGGGCGGTCCTCGCGGGCTTCGCGCTGCTCCTCGCGTGGCGCTTCGCCGCCGCGGTGGCCACGGTTGTCCTCCTGCTCGCGGCGGCCCTCCTGCTCTCTGTGGCTCTCTCGGCGCCGGTCGAGGCCCTGCACCGCCGGAAGGTCCCGAGGCCCGCCGCCGTGGCGGGTATCGTGGCCCTCGTGCTGGCCGTTCTGGGGGTCGCCGGCTACCTGCTGCTGCCGGTTTTGGTCCAGGAGGCGGCGCTGCTAGCGTCGTCGTTGCCCGACGCGCTGCAGCAGCTCGTGGAGCGGGCGCGGGAGCTGGCGAACAGGCTGGGCATCAAGATCGGTGGCGGGAGCGGCGGGATCTCGCCGCAGACCCTGGCCAGCGCCGCCCGCAGGGTCATCGGGGGCCTGGCCTCCCTCTTCGGGGGCCTCCTCGGCCTCTTCGGGGGCCTGGCCTCCCTCTTCACAGCCCTGCTGGTCTTCCTGTTCGTACCCCTGTACCTGACGGCGATGCCGGGCCCGGTGGTGGGGTGGTTGGTAAGGCTCGTCCCGCCGGATGGCAGGTCCACGGCGCGAAGCATCCTCTCGGACTCGCGCGACAGCCTGCTCGGCTGGCTCAAGGGGCGGCTCTTCTCGATGGTCGTCGTGGGCGTACTCGCGGCGGTCGCCCTCTACCTCATAGGGGTGCCGGGCGCGCTTTTTCTCGGCCTCTTCTCGGGCCTCGTCGCCTTCGTCCCGATAATCGGGTCCGTGGTCGGGGCGGTCCCGCCGCTCCTTCTGGCCTTCGCCGGCAACCCCTGGGGCGTTTTGTGGGTGCTGCTAGCCTACGTCGCCATCCAGCAGGTAGAGAGCAACCTCCTAACGCCCCTCGTGATGCGGAAGGCCATCTCCCTCCACCCGGTCGTGGTCGTAGCCTCCGTCACGGTGGCGGGCGCGGCGTTCGGCGCCCTTGGCGCGCTGCTCGCAGTGCCGGCCGTGGTCGTGGGCGACATCCTTATCAGGAGGCTGTGGTTCGAGCGGCTGGAGGGGACCGGGGAGAATGATGCCTCCTAGCGTTGCGCCCTGTCGAGGATGCCGCGAAGGGTCTCGAGCTCTTCCTCTGTCAAGATGACGCCGTCTCCCTGCCGGCCCCTCTTCTGGGTTCGTTGCCCGGCGTCGAGGCCGACGAGGACGGAGGCTATGGAGGCTATAAAGTAGGAGAAGATGCCGACGGCGTAGAGCATGAGGCAGAAGCCGAGGACGCGCCCCGCGGCGGTGACGGGGTAGAGCTCGCTGCCCACGGTCGTAACGAGGGCGCCGGACCACCACAGCGCGTCGCCGAAGTCCTCTATCGTCGCGTCCCGGGCGTCGGCCTCGAGCACGAGCCCCGCGGAGGCGCCGATGAGGATTACCAGGACGGAGATCAGGGCGAGCTGGCCCAGGCGCCGCCGCCTCAGGAGGGTCACCGCGGCCCCCGAACCCCGCCCGCCGAAGACGAGCAGCCGGAAGACGGGCAGGGCGCGGGTTGCCCTGAGGATTTGCAGCACCTTGAGAAAGCGCAGGAATGGGACCGCCAGGATCAAGACGTCCAGCCAGTTGCGCCTGAGGTACTCCCGCTTGACGGGAGCCAGCGCGAACTTGGCCGCGAACTCGACGAAGAAAAGCGCCCACAACGACCAACCGAGCAGGACTAGCCTCCCGCGCCACGGGCCCGCGACCTCCCCGCTCAGCTCCAGCACGGCCACGAGGACCATCACCACCGAGGCGAGGGCGAGCGGCAGGTCCAGGTAGCGGTCCAGCCGTCCCCGCAACTCTTCCCTCCACGGACGGTCTTCCTTCGGCCGCCCGTCTCCCGCGCCGCCTGTTCCCATGCCGATCCTCTCCCACGTCTTCAGAACGTCTGGGC
>JALZNL010000093.1 GCA_030857715.1 Actinomycetota bacterium
ACGTGGGCTAGGATCGCTCGAAATACGCTTGCTCGATCGCCGTAAGTGCGCTGTAATTTGACCACATATCGGACTCTCCCAGATCGCAATCGGATCCTTCTTCCGAAATCAACAAACCACCGCTACAAGTTTCAGGCATCAGGAAAGACTTCCCGGATGGATGGTAGTCGCCAACCCGAGAGACCCTCTGACGAGGTGGTCAATACTTATGAATTCCGCTGTCTAGCCGGAGAACTCGCGGCCCCTGTTCACAGCAGCCCCAGGATCTCGCGGGAATTCGCCACCGTCGCGAACTCCCCGTGGAGGCTCGCCAGCGAGACCTCGTGCACCTGCTCCGCGGGGAACGAACCACCCCCGGGCCCGACCCTGTCGAAGGTGGCGGTGGCGTCGGAGACCACGTAGGTCTCGAAACCGAGGTTGCCCGCCATCCTCGCGGTGGTGGAGACGCAGTGGTCGGTGGTGAGGCCCGCGATGATTAGGGTTTCGATGCCGTCCGCGCGCAGGCGCTCTTCGAGGCCGGTGCCGATAAAGGCGCTGTTCACGGACTTCTCCACCACGGGCTCGCCGGGGGCGGGCCGCACGATCTCCTTGATCTCGACGCCCGGTTGGCCGGGACGCAGCGGCGAGCCTGGCTCCTCCGAGAGGTGCCTGACGTGGACGACGGGACGCCCGGCCTCGCGCCAGGCGGCGAGCAGCGTCGCGGCCCTCTCCTCCGCCCCCGGGTTGTTCCGTTCTCCCAGGGTCGGATCGTCGAGTCCTTCTTGAACGTCGACCAGGAGCAGCGCGGCCCGCCCGTCGAGCGGCGGCCTCACGTTTTTCCCTCCGGACGCCGCAGGTACGCCCCGGAGGCGTCGTGGCGGACCTTCTGGTCTAGCATGCGAACGCCGACGAGGTTCTTATCCATGACGAGCACCATCCTTTCAGGCGATTGTATTTGGGCACATCATGCCGCGACCGACGGGTCTGCGCGGACCATGCTACCCGACCGGGTCCTATCCATCAGCGTCGGCCGGCCTACACGTTTCAGCATTTCGGCGAGGTTTCACCGGGGCTACGAGGAAGCGGCCAGGCGCGCGCGGACCCGGGATGGGGCATCCGGGGAGACCAGGCCTATCGAGGCGGCATGTTCGGCGGCTGCGGAGGAGTCGGGGACGGTGACCATCGTCGTGCCCATCCGGGCCACCTCGCCGGCGATCTTCCCGACCTCCGCGTCGCGCTCGTCGCTGGTCACGTCGCGGATGTAGATGACTTCGATACGCCCGGGATGTTCGGCGACCGCCTGGCGGTAGATCTCCGGGTCCTTCTCGCCGGAGTCCCCGATCAGGACGAACGGTAGGTCCGGGTACGTCCCCAGCAGCGTGCGGATGATCCCCAGCTTGTGGTCGTGGTGCTTCCCGAGCGTCGTGGGGCTCCAATCCTTGAGGAACAGCGGGCCGGCGGGCAGGCCGTGCACGTCCAGAAAATCCTCCAGCAGATCGTAGAGGTTCCAGGGGCTGCTGGAGAGGTAGAAGATCGGGTTCTCCAGCCCGTCTTCGGGTCCCCGCCGCAGGGCCTCGTAGAAGGCGGAGACGCCGGGGAACGGAAGCCGCGTGTGGGCGTTGTTGCGGAGGACGATCCATACCATCTTCATCACGTTCGTCGCGCTCGACCGGACCACCGTGTCGTCGAGGTCGCTGACCACGACGAATCTCGCCCGGGACGGCACCAGGACCTGCCCGGTGGATCGCACCTTCCCCCCGCCCGGAGAGTCGGGGTGGAGAAGCTCCAAGTCCATCGCGTGCCAACTCTCCGTGGCGTTGGGCGGGGCAGTCAGGTCCAGAGAGATGTCGAAGAAGCCTTCGTCATCGGCCACCACGTGCGCCTCGTCCCCGCCGAAGGTGGCTCGTACCCGGGCGCCGGCCACCTCGGTGCTCGCGAAGCGGCGGACCATGTTGCGCAGGTTCTCCCAGACGGTGTCGTCGTGCATCGAGCGGCTGATGCCCTTCTCCTCGAGCACCCTCCCCCTCAGGAAGAGCCGCCGATCCGTGCCGTGGCCCCTGTAGGGCAGGACCTCGAACCGATCCAGCAGACCGTACCGGCGCTTGGCCTCGAAGCGGGCGGCATCGAGCCACTCCTCCAGGTCCCGCGCCGCCGTGATCGCCCGCCACTGCCAGGCCACAGAGAACCCCCTCTAAAAGTTCTTGCCGGTGGCGGCGGAAGCCCGACTCCCCCTCCGGACCGTCAACCTTGCAGGAACTTCACGCGGCGGTGGGCCACCTCGGGGATGTCTACCTGCTCCACGCTGGACCACGGCAGGAAAGCGTAACCCTCCTGGCCGACGGTTCCTTCATCCAAATCCAGCAGCACCCCGGCCCCGTCCCTGTCTGAGACCGTGCCACGGAGCTGACGCCCGCTCCAGGTCGTGATGGAGACGGTGACACCACTCTTCAGGGCATCGGCTACCCTCGGGGGGTGATCCCGGCGATCCTCCGCATCCGCGCGCGCTCCTGTCTCGGTATCCCGATGCATCGTTTGCCCTCCTGTGTACCCGGGCCGGGCCAAAGTAATCCGGGAGGCGTATCGGCCCATCCTCGCTGAGAGAAACGTCCTTTGGATACTCTTGATACGTCGGGGAGGCGGGGTCGGATCACGCCCGGTTCGCGAGTGCGGCGTCGAATCGGCGCCGCTACCCGCCAGGCGAGACGAACGTCCGCATTGACTGGCAAGACGGGCACCACTCGAGGATGCACCGCTCGCTGATCCGCACCTCCACCACGTCGCAGCAGGCGGCGTGGGTCAGGGCGAAGGCCGCAAAGGCGATGAGCTCCTCTTCGAGGACATCCTCCGCCGGAATGCTCTCTTCGAGTTCGCGCATGGAGAGGTGATCGTCCGTCGCGCCCCGAAACTTTAGCGGCGGCTGCCGCTACTTTCCGGCGGGAGAAGGGATGCCGAGGTGGTCGTAGGCGCGGTTCGTGGCGATCCGGCCCCGGGGGGTGCGTTGGATGAGGCCGCTCTGCAGCAGGTATGGCTCGTAGACGTCCTCGACGGTGTCCCGCGCCTCGCCGAGCGCCACGGATATGGTCCCGACGCCCACCGGGCCGCCGTCGAACTTGTCGATGACGAGGCCGAGGTAGTCGCGGTCCGCCCGATCGAGCCCGAGGTCGTCAACCCCCTGCATCTCCAGCGCCGCCTGGGCGACCTCCTCGTCGATGTTCCCGTCGCGCACCACCTGCGCGTAGTCGCGAACCCGCTTGAGCAGCCGGTTCGCCACACGCGGCGTTCCGCGGCTTCTCTTGGCGAGCTGCCAGGCGCCCTCCGCGGTGATCGGGATCTTGAGTATCCTGGCGGCGCGCGACACGATCTTCTCCAGGTCCTCCGGGCCATAGTAGTCGAGCCTCTCCGCAACGCCGAACCGGTCGAGGAGCGGCTTGGTCATCAGGCCTGTCCGCGTCGTCGCCCCAACCAGCGTAAAGCGCTCCAGGTCCATCCGGATCGTGCGCGCCGACGGCCCCTGCCCGAGCACGATGTCCATGGCGTAGTCCTCCATTGCAGGGTAGAGGACCTCCTCTATCTGGCGGTTGAGGCGGTGGATCTCGTCGATGAACAGGAAGTCGCCCTCTTCGAGGTTGGTCAGGATGGCCGCCATGTCCCCGGCCCGCTCCAGACTCGGCCCGCTCGTGGTGTGCAGGTTGACCCCCATCTCCACCGCCAGGATGCGGCAGAGGCTGGTCTTGCCGAGCCCCGGAGGGCCGGCGAACAGGACGTGGTCCAGGGGCTCACCGCGCTGCCTGGCCGCCTGCACGAAGATCCTGAGGTTCTGCTTGAGCGCCTCCTGCCCCACGAACTCGTCGAGCGACCCGGGCCTGAGCTGCGGCTCGTCGTCCTCGGCCAACGGCTCCGGGGCGAGCGGGTGCTCCTCGGGCGGCCCGATGGGGCCAGCCGCCCCCGTTATGTCCTCCGACACATCCTCCTGGGCGCCACGGCGCACGGTGAAGTCGTCCATCTCTTCCACGCCTAGCGCCTGCTCCCTATCCGCCGTAACGCCTCCTTTATGTACTTCTCGACCGAGTCCTGCGGCGGCACGTCGTTGAGCGCCTTCTCCGCCTCCTCCAGCCTGTACCCGAGCGCGGCGAGCGCGTCCCTCGCTTCCATGAACGGTCCACCGCCGCCACCGTTCGCGGACGCCGCCGGCTCCGGGCCGAAGAACGCCAAATCCTTGCCTTTGAGCTCCAGCACAAGCCTTTCGGCCGTCTTCTTGCCGAGGCCGGGCACGGAGGCGAGTTTGATCACGTCCCCCCTCGCCACCGCCTGCGAGATCTCCGGCGGCGTCATCGTGGACAACACCGAGAGTGCGAGCTTCGGCCCGACCTTGCTGACGGCCGTGAGCGCGTCGAACGCCGAGCGCTCCTCCCGGACCGCGAAGCCGAACAGGAGCATCGCATCCTCCCGCACCACCATCCGCGTGTGGATCACGCACTCCTCGCCGAGCGACGGCAAAGCCCGCAGCGTCGCGAGCGAGGCCGATGCCCGGTACCCCACACCCCCAACGTCCACGACGACGCCCTCGGTATCTTTCTCTACCAGTATCCCCGTGAGCCTGTAAATCATCGGCTAATTATCCCGCAAGACACGCTATTTCCCCACCCCCACCTTTCCCGGCATCCGGCTCGAAAAGGCGTGGGTGATGGCTATGGCGAGGCCGTCCGCGGCGTCGTCGGGGCGCGGTATCTCGCGCAGGTTCAAAAGCGCCCGCACCATCTCCTGGACCTGGCGCTTGTCCGCCCGGCCGTAGGATGTGATCGCCTGCTTTACCTGAAGCGGCGTGTACTCCGCGACCTCGATACCGGCCCGGTAAGAGGCCAGGAGCGCCACTCCCCTGGCCTGCCCAACCGTGATCGCGGTCGTCACGTTCGTGTTGAAGAAGAGCTCCTCGACCGCGACCGTGTCGGGCCTGTACCCCTCGACGATCTGGGTGACGCCGTCGAAGAGGCGGCCGAGCCGCCGCGGCATGGGCCAGTTGGAAGGCGTGGTGATCGCACCGTGCTGCACGTACCTGAGCCTGCTCCCCTCCTGACGGATGACGCCCCACCCCATCGTCGCCGTCCCGGGATCTATGCCCAGGATCGTATGTCCCTTGCCGGTAGCCACGAGCATGATCTAAGACTACCCCCTGAACCCCTCCCTTGCACCACCTTCTACATGTTGTACGGAGCCAGCCCCTGACCACTACGTAGTAATCGCCCCCAACCAGCCGAAATTCCATGCGAATACCTGATGCCTGAAACCTCTCTCACGGAAGGCTTTCGCAGGCCAGCCCGTTTCCGTCCGGGTCGAGAACGTAGGGGTCTCCCGGCGTCAGGTACGACTGCGCCTCCTCCTGCGTCCGGAAGTCCGCACAACCGTAGTCGCCGGCGGGCGATGCCGTCGTCTCCGGCACGGCAGGCTCTGGTGTCGTCGTCTCGGGCGCCGTTGTCTCTGGAACGGTGGTGTCGGGCGCGGTGGTTTCGGGATCATCTGGGTCGGGCTCCTCGGTCTCCGAGGGGAGATCGAATTCGGGGACCTCGGCGGCGATCTCCGAGATCAGGTCCTGTCCCATAACCAGCTTCCATGCGCCATCGGACCTGACCATGTCCTGCAGCACGGGGGCATTCAAGACGGGGTCCGACACAGGCTCGCCGTCCCTGTCGTAGAAGGTCCGGTCCATCTCGAACGAGGCCTCGTCGGCTCCGACAAAGACCCGGGTCAGCGAGTCGAGGCTGATGTAGCGGCTCCCCCAGAGTGGCTCGTAGAAGGTGAGCCAGTCGCCCTGTGTGATGTCCTGCGTCGTGGCCGGGTCGTACATCTCGTAGGCCTCTTCGTAGGCCTTCTGCGCGAAGTACAGGTGGTAGACGCGAAGGTAGTCGTCGGGCGGCACTCGATCCTGCTCGTCGGAGAGAAGGTCGATCCTCGCCTCCTCCTCGGAGGCGAGCAACCCCAGGCGCTCGGGCGTCGTCCCGTTCGGGACGTCGAAGAACAGGGTCGAGGCGCGCTTCTGCCCAACCCCCAGCTCCATCTCGCCATCGACGAGGTTCGGCACCTGCACGGAGCCATCCCGTCGATGCGTGGCCCCCGAGTCGTCCCCCAGCATCGCCTCGGGGCGCACCGTTACCCTGGACTCCGAATCGTTCTGCGCCACGAAGTCCACCGCCACGAACTCGCCTGAGCCGCTGTCCTCGACGCCCACGCGCCGGCCGGGTCCAGGCGCGAAGTACACGACGTCCTCGCTCCTGACGGCGAAGACCCGCAGGGAGACGGCCCCGATCTCGACCCGCTCGCCGACGCCCCCGTCCGTCTCTTCGGTATCAAGAAGGCCCGCGACGGGATCTGCCTCCCGCGCCTGCCCGCCCTCCGGCCGGTTCCGGGCTTGCTCCTGGGCCTCCTTTCCGGCGTCCTGCTCCGGTTGCCCGGAGCAGGCCGGGGCCGCAACGAGAAGGGCCAGCAAGCCGACCAGGACCAGGTACCTTCCGAGAGCGTCCACGAAGAGCACATGATATGGGTAGGCCCGTCCGGCTTCCACCCCCGCCCCTAGCGGACGCGGGGCCTGCCCCTGAAGAACCGCCTCTGGAAGACGTACGCGGCGCCCGCCAGAACCGCCAGTCCCAGCAGGACGGCCCAGGTCCAGAGGCCCGATCCGGAGCCCCCGAGGTAGACGAAGGCGAAGGTGCCCGGCATCATCCCCAGGGCGGTCGCCAGCAAGAAGCCGCGGAACCGGATGCTGCTCAGGCCCGCGGCGTAGCTGATGGCGTCGAAGGAGACCAGTGGGATCAGGCGCAGGACGAAGATCAGGACCGCCCCGTGCTCCTCGACGAAACGGTCCAGCCGCACCGCACGCGCGCTGCCGGCCACGTACCTCCTCCCGAACCGGCGCGAGATCCCGAACGAGATCACACCCCCGGCCAGAGACCCCGCCCACGTCAACAAAAAGCCCTCCAGGACCCCGAAACCGTACCCCCCGGCTATCGCCAGGGCCGGCGCCGGCAAAGGCGCAATGACAGCCTGAACGATCAAAAATCCCACGTAAAGCAGCGGCGCCAGCGTCCCCGCCCCGTCCAACACCCGCTGCACCCGCTCCCTGTCGGAGAAGACCTCCCAGAGAAAGGCTCCCCACCCCGTAAGCACCAGGACCAGCACGACCACGCACGCGGCCACGATCCCGAGCAGCACCTTCGGCAAGAGCTTCCGCGCCCTCACGGGCTCCTCCAGCGGTGCCCGCGCCTCCGGGCCTGTGCGTCGCATCGCGTCCCTCCGGTATCTCCGGGCGGCCACCACCCTGACCCAAAGTGTATCCTCCAGAAGCCCCGCGAAGATCATCCATTTGGGGGATGCCCGCTTCTCAGCGGACGGGTACGCTGGCCGGATTCGATAGCGCAAACAACCTCGATAGTCGTGGAAAGACGCCGAGATGAGGAGGCTCTCTTGAGCGACACGCTGGTAAGCACCGAAGCGCGGGCGGTGGGTATCGTCACGGACCATACATCCCGGCGCACGTACAGCGCCATAGACCACCGCACGGACGTGCTGTTCTACCATCCGTGAGGTTCCAGACGGCCGACGGCAGGACCGTCGAGTTCCAGAACAAGCTCGGCACCAACGCGCCCCCGCGGGTGGGGGACGAGGTCACGGTCCTCTACGACCCGGCGCGGCCCGAAGAGGCGAAGGTCGCCCTTGGCTCCATGTTCAGGTTCAGCCCCAAGGCATTGCTCGTTGCGGGCGCGATCTTCCTCGCGGCGATGGCCTTCTTCTTTCTGTTCTTCGTGGCGGTGATCGTGTTCGTCTCACTATCGTAACGCCCCCAGCCAGGGAGGATGCGCAAGGCCGATTCTTCGGACCAGCGTATCCCCCGCGAGACGAACGAAAGCGGCCAACTGACGCCAGCCGCACCCGGTAGCCTAAGATGCTACTTCCGCCATCACCTTATCGGTATTTTGT
>JALZNL010000580.1 GCA_030857715.1 Actinomycetota bacterium
GAACCCCTATCCTTTGAAGGTGATGGTGATGTGCCCGGGCCGTCCTCGCGCCTTATGGCGAGTCCTTCGGCAAGTGGGTTACAGGATTGTCCGGTTTCGCCCTGATCTTCGGTCTCTTCCGTGGGCGTGGAATGCAGCCAGACACCGGTGCCCGGTAGCCGTTCTCCTATGAAATTTGCTAGCTGATGGTAGTCCACTCCAATATCCTAAACTCCAATTCACAGCTCGGTTATTACGATTGTTACTATTTCGGCACAAAAAAGACCGTAAAAGCGGCGCAGGTAGCTCCACAGTGAACCGTGGTCAGGCCGCATTCTCCACCTCCAGCAGCCACTTCGGCTTCCTACCCCGCCACCTGGGTAGCTCCGAGGGCGGCACCGGATACGTCAGCAACTCCTCCATCGTCCAGCGATTGTCCGTAAGCCCCGCCGCCACCGCCGGGGTGCGCGCATCCCCGAGAGAGCAGTGTGTCCAGACAAAGTTGTAGCAACCACCTACCATCCACATCCCGCTCTCCAGCGTACAGCGCTTGTGCGCCCCGGCGCGGGTCTTGCGCACCAATGGGGCTAGCCGCGCCCGGAAGGTGGCGTTGAGGCGCTCGATGTAGGCGGTGTTGATCAAAGCCTTCATGGAATGCTGAGTACCGATCACGCGGGAGATTACCTCCGCCTCCGCGCCCACAACGACATTCCGGATCACCTCCACTACTCGCTTACGCTGGCAACGTTTCTTGACCTGAGCGATCATCGCTCCCTCGGCCAGGACAAGTCTCGGGCGGCCAACCTTGCCCGTATAAAGTGGCTGGCGGAAGACTTTCAGAGCCTGGCTCTTGTAGCTGGCGAGCCCGTCGGTTACCAGTAGAATCTCCTCTACGGGGCCGCAGGCGCGCACCCGGACCATTAGCTCTTTGATCAACGCTGTGTCGCGATGGCGACTTATTACCCCGCCCAGCCATAGCCGGCTTCTCACCTCCATAGCAGAGGCCAACCAGTAGATTCCGCCTACAGCCTTGACCCGTATCTCGTCGGCTTGGACCTGTAAAAGCGCAACACGCCCGGCCTCTACGAGATGCTCGTGGACTCGCCTGCACTGAGAGCCAGACTCTTTTTGCCAGCGGGCCACGGTTCGCTCGTCTAGCTCGAAGGCGGCGACGATAGCCTGTAGCGGGCAACCGTAGGCTAACAACGTCACCACTGCGAGCACCAGCCACCTCGGCTTGTGGGTGCGGTACAGAGCAGTACCTTTGGTCTCAGTGAAGGTCCGTTTGCAACGTTTGCACTGGTAGCGGCACTCCTTCTGGCTGTGGAGCACGACGTGGCCTTCGCCAACGCGTCCGTAGGCGCGGCAGCGTTGGTTGTGGCACCATCGATCGTGAGGGCTCATGCAGACTCTCCTCGCTAGCTTTGACAACTAGCAAGGGTCTCGCATGAGCCCGCCTATAGTTCAATTCAACCCTCATCCACGGTTCCATGGGGCGCTACCCTAGAGGTTAGGATGGGTGGAGAACAGGAGGTGGTCTCGGCTTGACGGACAGAGAGATGTGCGCCGGTAGGGGGCGGAATAACGGCGGGTGCCCGAACTGCGAGGCTTTGCCCGAGAGGCCCGATAGCTCCGGCACGCTCTACCTCTGGCCGCCGCTCGGCCACACCCTGGGCAAGGTCCGGCGGCGCTTGAGCCAGAGCGGCCTGCGTCCCGAGAGCGCGGCGGGCGACGGTCTCTCGGTGGCAGTCGGGGACGGGGTGCGGGATCTCCTCTCCGAGCTCTCGGAGGATACGCTAACCGGCGTAGAGATCGGCGAGACACGGGCGCTCTTCAAGTCCGGCGGCGGAGAGCTAGAGGTCGCGGACATACCCCGGGCGGTCTCGCTCGAACGCCTGAGCGGGCTCGGTCGCTCGGAGTGGCTGCTGGACCTGCTTGCCGAGGACCGGCTCACCGTCCACTTCCAGCCCATCGTGCCCGCCGGCTCCCCGGACCAGGTCTACGCCCAGGAGTGCCTGCTGCGCGGTATCGGCGAAGACGGCTCCACGATCCCGCCCGGTAGCATATTCGAGGCCGCCGTTGAATGCGGCGTGCTCTTCCAGACCGACCTCGCCGCCCGGCGCGCGGCGATCCGCGAAGCCACGGCTCACGGTCTCGGCACCAACCTGTTCATAAACTTCACCCCCACCTCCGTCTACGATCCCGTCTTCTGCCTGAGCACGACGGTCGAGGCGGTGGACGAGGCCGGCATCCCGCACGAGAACGTCACCTTCGAGGTTACCGAGAGCGAGAACGTCGGCGACACCGGGCACCTGGAGAACATCGTCCGCTACTATCGGGAGCAGGGCTTCCGGGTAGCCCTCGACGACCTGGGCTCGGGCTACTCCTCGCTGAACCTGATCCACCGCCTCCGCCCGGACTTCGTGAAGCTGGACCTCGGCCTGATCCGGGACGTGGACACGGACCCCTACAAGGCCATGAT
>JALZNL010000581.1 GCA_030857715.1 Actinomycetota bacterium
CGCCTGGACGTTCTCGCGCCAGTACCGCACCGCCGCCCCGTTCTCGGTGTAGATCGAGCAGGCGTTGCCGAAGGAGGAGCCGTTGGTGAACTCCACCGCTTCCGCGAGGCTCTCGACCCTGACCACGGAGAGGACCGGGCCGAAGATCTCCTCCCGGGCGACCCGCATATCTTGCGTGACGTTGTCGAGTATCGTCGGGCCGAAGAAGAAGCCTTCGTCGAGAGGTGGCTCCCGGCCGTCGAGGGCCACGGTCGCCCCTTCGCTCTCGCCGAGGTCCACATAGTCTTTAACCCTGCTGCGGTGGGAGTCCCGGATCAGGGGCGTCAGCTCTGAACCTTCCTCGTAGCCCGGCCCCACCTTCATCGCGGAGGCGGCCTCCCGGATCTTCCCGACCACCTCGTCGGCCACGTCCCCGACGGTAACGAGCACGCTGCCAGCCAGACACCGCTCGCCTGCGTTGCCGTAGGCCGAGGATATGATGTTCGGTACGGCCTTATCGAGGACGGCGTCTGGCATGACGATCATGGAGTTCTTGGCCCCGGCCAAGGCCTGCACCCTTTTCCCGTGCGCCGCCCCGGTCCTGTAAACGTGCTCGGCAACGGGCTGGCTTCCCACGAAGGAGACGGCCTCTATGCCGGGGTGCTCCAGGATGCCGTTCACCGCATCGTGCGCCCCGTGGACGATGTTCACCACGCCCTCTGGGATCTCCGCCTCGATCAAGAGATCCACCAGCCGTTGCGAGGTGAGCGGTGTTCTTTCGGAGGGCTTGAGGATGTAGGTGTTACCGGCCGCGATGGCGACGGGCATCGTCCACAGCGGGATCATGCACGGAAAGTTGAACGGCACGATCGCCGCCACCACCCCGAGCGGAAACCGGTACGAGACGTTGTCTATCCCCCTGGCCACGTCCCGGACGGTCTCGCCCATAAGCAGGCTCGGCATCCCGCAGGCGAACTCCACGACCTCGATGCCCCGCCTGACCTCGCCCCCGGCGTCCCTGGCATCCTTACCGTTCTCCAGGGTGACCAGGTCCCGCAGCTCCTCGAAGTGCTCCTCGAGGAGCATCTTGTAGCGAAAAAGCACCTGGATACGCTGGATCACGGGGGTGGCGGCCCATCCCGTGAAGGCGGCGGAAGCTGCCTTCACCGCCCGGTCGACATCCTCTTTGGTCGAGAGGGGAGTCTCGGCTATGGTCTCGCCGGTGGCCGGGTCGTAGACGGGCTCGGTCTCGCGGCCGTTGCCGTCAACCCACTCTCCCCCGATAAAGTTGCGGACTTCCCTGCGTGTCTTCTGCATAGTCGTCTCTCTCCTCGTTCTGTAGGGTCTAGAAGAGCCACTCGTGGTCGGGGTCGTTCTTGAACTTCCACTCGCGTATCGGGCCGGCCATGACGTTGAGGTAGTAGAGGTCGTAGCCCGGGGGCGCCGAGACCGGGTGGTAGCCCTTCGGGACCAGCACGACGTCCCCGTCGCGGACGGTGAGCGTCTCGTCCAGCGAGCGGTCGTCGGTGTAGACCCGTTGCACGGCGAAGCCCTTTTCGGGCCGCACCCGGTGGTAGTAGGTCTCTTCGAGGTAGGTCTCCTCGGGCGGGGCGTCCCTGTCGTGCTTGTGCGGCGGGTAGCTCGACCAGTGACCGTTCGGTGTGAGGACCTCGACGACCAGCAGGCGCTCGACCTCCCTCTCCGCCATGAGGATGGGCCGCACCTCGCGCTCCATGTTCCCCGAGCCGCGCCTCTCCACCTCGATCTCCTCCGGCCCGACCAGGAACGGCTCCACGCCCCTCTCGGCGGGGGCGGAGCAGACCGACAGCTCCAGTTCCCCCGTCGCCTCGACCCGGTAGTCCACGCCGGGCGGCAAATAGAGCGCGTGCGGCGGACCGTCGAACGGGCCCTCCCGCCCCCCGAACTCCCACTCGCCCAGGGCCGAAGAGACCGAGCAAGTGCCGGAGATCGGGACCAGGCAGACCTCCTCACCGCCCGTGCGGCGTTCGACGGTCTGCCCGGCCGCGAGCCTGAGCACCTCGAAGCCCACGTACTCCCACCCGGCGGACCGGGGGGTGACCTTCACGACGCTCCCCTCCCGGTCCGGTACGTTCTTGCTCTTGACGATAAGGTCCGACACGCTATCTATTCCCTCCCCGGAGGTAACGGCGCTCCGATTGCCTGTTCCGCGCGTACTCTTCGTGCGCCGCCCTCACGGTCTCCATCTCCGAGACCTCCGCGACCGGCACGTCCCAGAAAGACTCGTAGTCCGGCACGCCCTCGTAGCGGTCCACCGGGATGTGTATGACGACCGTCCGGTCTACGCCCTTCGCCTCCGCCAGGGCGCCCTTCAACTCGCCGACGCTCTTCGCCCGGATGACGTAGGCTCCCAGGCTCTCCGCGTTGGTCGCCAGGTCCACCGGCAGCGTCTCGCCGGGCTCCTCTTCGGTGTCCAGGCCGATGGAGCCGTTCTTGCGGTAG
>JALZNL010000582.1 GCA_030857715.1 Actinomycetota bacterium
AGGTGATCCAACCCGCGTTACGCCCCATGATCTCGACGACAACGACCCGCTCGTGGCTCTTGGCGGTCGTGCGCAATTTGTCTATGGCGTCGGTCGCGATGGAGACGGCCGTGTCGTACCCGAATGTGGTGTCCGTCGCCGAGAGGTCGTTGTCTATGGTCTTCGGGCAACCGATGACCTGCGTCCCGAAGTCGTCGTGCAGGCGCTTGGCAACGCCTAATGTGTCGTCGCCGCCGATGGCGACGAGGGCGTCCACGCCGAACTCTTCTAGCCTCTTGACGACCTTCTCGGGGTCCCCCTCGTTCTTGTACGGGTTGGTGCGGGAGGAGCCGAGGATGGTGCCGCCCTCCTGCAGGATGTAGCGCACGTCTTCGACACCGAGAGGCATCACGGTGTCCGGCTCGGGCGACAGCAGGCTCTTCCAGCCGCGCTTGAGGCCGACGACCTCGTAGCCGTAATCCCCGATGCACTTCATCGCGACGGCCCTTATGACGCCGTTCAGTCCCGGCGCGTCCCCGCCGCCCGTGAGCATTCCGACCCTCTTCACCTCGGCCACCTTACGACCTCCTACAGGATTGTTGCGAGAGAGGCCAGTCTAGCAAACCCACCGTTGACGAACCGTGGCCCGCGGGGCCGGGAAGAACTTCCCGGGAGAGTCGGGAGACGGCCCGATGCGGCGGGAAGGCGGCCGGCCGTAACGTGCCCGGTATGGAACGGAGCCACGAAAGACGGGAGAGAAGCGGAATGGAATCTGGGCGGTTTACCGGGCCCGCGCTGGTAGCGGGCGGGTGTCTGTGGGTGGCCATGTACTTGCTGGAGCTGGCTATCGGGCCGTTGGGACCGGGCGGCATGGACCCGAGCTCGTCCTCGCTCGAGTGGCTCGCGGCGGTCCTCTTCGGCGCGGCGATACTGTCGATCGGCTTCGGCCTTCTCGGGCTGCGGGAGCGCCTCGCCGGGCGGTCGCGAAAGCTCGGAATCGCCGCGTGCGTGCCGGTTGCTCTTGCGATGTGCTGCGCGGCGGTGAACCTGGTGTTGCTTGCCGGCGTGGTCGGCGAGGCGCGGGTGATCGGGGCCCTCGGCGGACTCGGGGTGGTCGGTACGCTGCTCGGCGCCACGATGATGGCCGCGGCGACGATGCGCGCCCGGGCGCTGGCAGCCTGGGCGCGGGCGATGCTGCTGGTGGCCGGGATCGTCACCTTCCCCGTCATCCTGCTTACCATCCCGCTCGAAGCGGTGTTGCCGCCGCACGTGATCGGGGACCTCCCCTTCCCGGTCGCGGGCCTGGCCTTCGCCGCCGTCGGCCTCTCTGTCGTCTCCTCCCGGAGAAGGAATTTTCCGGCGAAGCCAGATCCCACAACCGCGTGACGCGGAAAACAAGCAAAGAAAGGCGGATACCGAGTATGAGAGCAGGACGTTGGATAAAGAGGTTCGTAATGCTGGGGGTGGCCTTGCTCCTGGCGGTCGCCGCGCTGACGGCCGCGGGGCCGGCCGGGGCCACCCTTCCCGGCGGGAACGGCAAGATCGCCTACGCGAACGTGGGCATCTGGGTCGCGGGTCCCGTCGGAGAGAACCCGACCAGGCTCACCTCCAGCATCCGGGACGCCGACCCGAGCTGGTCGCCCGACGGGAAGCAGATCGCGTTTACCCGCCTCAACGGCTGCCAGGACCCCGAGTGCGTCTTCGGGGACGTGTGGGTGATGGACGCAGACGGCACGGACCAGAGGCTCGTGACCAAAGGTTTCAACCCGTCGTGGTCGCCCGACGGCGAGAAGCTTGCCTACGAATCGTGCACGACGAGCGGTCTCTATCCCTGCGACAACGACAAGCGAAACGTCAGCCTCGTGAACCCGGACGGCACCGGCCGGGTGGACCTCACCGCCGGCATGAGGAGCCCGTGCAACGCCAACACCACCTCAAGGGAAGTGGAGCCCACCTGGTCGCCGGACGGAAAGAAAATTGCCTTCATCTCGTCCGCCCAGAACTGCCGCTACGAGGTCTACGCCATGAACGCCGACGGCACGGGGCAGGTTCGACTCTCCGAAGCGGGGGTGAACGAGGCGGACCATTCCCCGAGTTGGTCGCCTGACGGGGAGGAGATCGTCTTCAGCCGCAGCTACGAGGCCGAAATGCCGCGGGTGTACTCCGTGGACGCCGACGGCGTGCTCGGCGAGGTCGCGTTCCCCAACGCCAGGGGCCTAGAGCCGGCCTGGGCGCCGGACGGGCGCCGGATCGTGTATCGGGCCACGCCCGGCAACGCGCTCACCACGGTGGACGTTACCGGCGAGGCCAGGCCGCTGGGGACGACCGGCGCCAACCCGGACTGGCAGGCGATCCCCAACACCAGGCCCGTCATAAGCGCGCCGAAGCCGGCCCCCGGTTCGAAGACCCGCAACGCGACCCCCCTTATCGGCGCCGTCGTGATGGACGGGGAGACGAACCTCCAGAAGGCCAACGTGAAG
>JALZNL010000583.1:0-2076 GCA_030857715.1 Actinomycetota bacterium
CTGGGAGACCTTTTCGTGTACGTCCTTGCCGTCCACGCCGGGCCCGATCATGTCGAGGGCCACCTCCTGGCTCTCCAACACGGCGTCGTACATCCTCCGGAGCTCCTCGCCCGGCTCCCCCTTGACAAAGGTGCGGGTCATGTCCGCGTAGTACCGGCTCGACAGGTCCATCGGGAAGATGTCCAGGATGATGGCCTCGCCGGCCTTTAGCGGACCGCTGCCCCGCTCGTGCGGGTCGGCGGCCTGGGACCCGCCGGCCGCTATGGTGCCGTCGCCGAGGCAGTTGCGCCGCAGGAGCTCCACGTTTATCTCCGAGCGCAGCGTCTCGCTCGTCAGGGCCTCGCCCCGCCAGAGGAGCGCGCCGTCTCCATCGACTTCCGCCTCCCTCAGAATACCGACGGCGTGTTCGCAGGCCTCTTCGACGGCGCGCTGGGCCTTCTCGACGTGGGCGACCTCCTCGGGCGTTTTGGCGCGGCGGAGGCCTTCAAAGAGCTTGCCGTCGGGGCTCAGGGTGAGGCCGCGGTCGCGCAGGGCGTCGGCGTAGGCGACGGCGAGCGTCGGCGGGACGGAGAGGGGGGTGTCCGCGGCGCCGAGCCTCTCTAGGAGGGTCCGGATCGCCTGGGCGTAGGCCTTCGCGCCGCCCTTGAGCTCGCGGGCGAGCTTTGGGATCTCCAGTTCCTCGTAGGAGAGGAGCTCGTCCACGGGGGCTGCCTTCTTTGCCCTTCCATACTCCAAAGACGAGACCGCGAGGTACGTCTTGCCGGCCACGCGGAGGCAGATCACGTCGTCCGGCGCCAGGAAACCGGAGAGGTGGTAGGCGTAAGCGTCGTGCTCCGGGGCACCTATCACGAGCAGGTTCCGACCATCGTCCGTCATACTCTTCCTCTCGAAAAAACGACCTCCATAAGGCCAACCATTCTACTACCGCCCCGTGAAGGCACGCCTGACCACTCGTATATAATCGGCCACGGATGCAGGAGAAGAGCGACATGCGAAGCCGGGTACAGGAAGCCCTCGACAAGGTGCGCCCCGCCCTCAAGGCCGACGGCGGCGACGCCCGCATCGTCGCCTGCGACGAGAGGACCGGCACCGTCAGCATCCAGATGCTCGGCGCCTGCAAGGGATGCCCCCTCTCCCAACTGGATTTCTCCTACGCCATAGAGAGCCTGATCCGGCGCGAAGTCCCAGAGGTGCGGGAGATAGTCGCCGTTTAGGCTACAGGCTTCAGGTTTCAGCCGTCAGGTACAAGCACGGCCGTGCGTGGAGCGGCCTGGACGCCTTCTGACGAGCGCCTTAGATCAGGTAGGTATCGAAGCCGTAGCCGGTTTCGAGAATCATCCTAAAACTGAGGCCCGAAGCCTTCCTGAAGCCTGTAGCCTGAAACCTACTCATTGTTGTTCCTGTCGCGAGGCGCGCAGCGCTTCCGGCGGGAGTGCTTCGCGGGCTTCGGCGAGGGCGTCTATGGCCCTCTTGCGGGCGCGGCGGAGTTTGAGGCGTTCTACGAGGGGGGCGTTGGGAATGGCTTCGCTTACGAGGTGGGTTAGCGTGATCATGTCGTCGGCGCAGGCGCGGTAGCCAAGGGCGCACATCTCGACACGGGTCTCGTCGGCGGGGAGCTCGGTGAGGGAGCGCCGAATCTCGCGGGCCCGTTCCGCGATGGAGCGGGAGAGGCTCTCGGGGGACTCGGCCCGGCGGCGGGGCCTGTGGCCCACTATCGCCTCGGGAGAGAGACGGCGCAGGCGGTGGGCCGGGCTCTCGAGCTCGCGGCGCGCGACGAGCGCTATGCCGACTGTCAGCGGGACGAGGGGGACGAGGACCCAGACCGGAACACCCGGCGCGACAAGCGTGAGAAGCAGGAGGCCGACGACCTCCACCACCAGGACCAGCGCCACCCCGAGCTTGAACATACCCCGCGATACCCTTCCGCCACCGTCGCTGCGAAGAACCCTAGTCTAGTTTTCGCGCGGCGGTTTGGCAAGGACCTCCCCGGCGGACGGTATACTCCCGCCCATGCAGAGCACCAAAGCCCCGGAGTTCAGCCTGGACCGACCGCTTTCGAGCGCCCTCGCGACGATC
>JALZNL010000583.1:2086-2451 GCA_030857715.1 Actinomycetota bacterium
CCTTTGAAGGGGCCGATCCTGTTCGTGCTTCTCGTCGGGACGGTCACCGGCGTGCTGGGGGCGGTCGTGGCCCTGATCTCGAACGTGGTGACCGGGGGGATTGGCGCGGATGACCTCAGGGCGGCGGTCGTGGAGGGGCTTCTGTTCGCGCTGCTCTCGCCGGTCGGGGTCGCGGTCGCGGCGGGGGTCTACCTGCTCTCGATCAGGACCTTCGTCGGGAAGGTCGCGGACTTCCCGCAGGCGTACCGTATCGTGGCCTACGCCTACTCCGCCTTCGTTTTCGCCTGGGTCCCGGTGCTCGGGTCCATCGCCATCTCCTACGCCCTGCTGGTCCTGATGGGCGTGGCCATCAAGGAGGTCTACGA
>JALZNL010000584.1 GCA_030857715.1 Actinomycetota bacterium
ATGCCGACCATCACGTGGTCCGCGGCGTAGAGGATGCGGCGCCCCTCGTCGTGCAGCATCAGCTGGTGGTCGGCGTGGCCCGGGGCGTGGATAACCCGCGCCGAACCGTCACCCATCGGCACCTTCTCCCCGGCGCGCAGAGGCAGGATCTCCTCTGGCAGCGGCAGCCCGCTCCTCATCGCGCCGGCCGCGGTCTCCGCCATCTCCCGCGGCATCCCGTGCCGGACGAGCAGTGCCACAAAAGGCTTCGCGTCGGGCGAACCCCAGAGCCTGCGGGCAAACGGTATCTCCCCCTCCATCATGAAGACCGGCGCCGCCGAGACCTCCTGCAGCCACCGCGCCGCCCCGACGTGGTCGGGGTGAAAGTGCGTCACCACGATCCTCGCAACGTCCCGCGAGAGGTCGTAACCGGCCGCCCGAGACCCCTCCCTCCAGGCCTCGCGGGCCGGCGGATAATCGTACCCCGCGTCGATCAGGGTCCACCCGTCGTCACCCTCGACGAGGTACACGGAGACGAACCCAAGCGGGAAAGGCACGGGCAGCTTGATCTGCCGCACTCCCTCCACGACCTCCGCCGCCTCCCCTACGCCCTGAGTAGCCAGACCGGCGGCCCTCACGCCCTCAACCAAGTGGGTCCCCGGAACCCGGCATCGCCACGAGATGACTTGACCTGAAACCTGATGCCTGAAGCCTGATACCTACCCCTGCAAATTCTCGAAGATGCCGGCCGCACCCATCCCGCCGCCGATGCACATGGTCACCATCCCGTACTTCGAGCCGCGGCGCTTCATCTCGTTCAGGAGCTGGACGGTGAGCTTCGCGCCGGTGGCGCCCATCGGGTGGCCGAGGGCGATGGCCCCACCGTTCACGTTCATCTTGTCGAGGTCGAGGCCGACCTCCCGGATCACGGCCAGCACCTGGGCCGCGAACGCCTCGTTGAACTCGATGAGGTCGATGTCCTCCAGCGAGAGCCCGGTCTGCTCCAGCACCTTCGGGATGGCGACGCTCGGCCCGATCCCCATGACCTCGGGCCTCACCCCCCCGACGGCGAACCCGAGGAACCGCGCCATCGGCTGGAGCCCCCGCCGCTCGGCCTCCCCACGCTCCATCACGACCACGGCCGCCGCCCCGTCGCTTCTCTGGGAAGAGTTGCCGGCCGTCACCGTGCCGTCCTGCTGGAAGGCGGGCCTGAGCTTCGCGAGCTTCTCCGCGGACGTGTCCCTCGGTCCCTCGTCGCGCCCGAAGGTCGTCTCGAAGTGCTGCGGTTTGCCACCATCGTCCACGAAGTCGTAGGCGACGTCCAGCGGCACGATCTCGCTGTCGAACCGGCCCGACTCGACGGCCTCCTTCGCCCGGGTGTGGCTGCGCAGCGCGAACTCGTCCTGGTCCTCGCGCGAGACGTCGAACTCCTTTGCGACCTGCTCGGCGGTGAAACCCATCCCCATGTAGACCTCCGGGTTCGTCTCCACGAGCCCCGGGTCAGGCGCAAAGTTCGGCATCTGGAGCGTCGAGGACATGTGCTCCGTGCCGCCTGCGACGATGGTGCTAGCGTGGCCGACCATGATCCTCTCGGCGGCCATAGCGATGGTTTGCAACCCCGAAGAGCAGAACCGGTTGACGGTCTGGGCCGGCACCGTGTCAGGCATCCCGGCCCGCACCGAAGAGAGCCGGGCCATGTTGTACCCCTGCGTCCCCTCCGGCATCGCGCACCCCATGATGACGTCCTCGACGTCCGAAGGATCGAGCCCTTCAGCGCGCCCCACGGCCTCCCGAATAGCTGATGCTCCCAGGTCCACCGGATGCACCCCGCGCAGGGTCCCCCGCGGCGCCCGCCCAACGGCGGTCCTCGCACCGGAAACTATTACCGCTTCGTTCATTGTGTCGCTCCCTTCGGTCGCTCAGGCTACAGGTCTCAGGCATCAGGTTACAGGTAATTTCCGGTGGTCTGACCAGAGTTATGCCGACCACGGTCTCTTACCTGACGTCTGATGCCTGTAGCCTGAAACCTAATTCCTCACCGGCTTCCCGCTCTTCAGCATTCCCTCGATCCTCTCGTGGGTCTTCTCGTTCTCTAGCAGCTCCAGAAACGCTTCTTTCTCCAGGCCGAGCAGGTACTCCTCGCTCACCCACTGGGGGAGCGTGAGGTTGCCGCCGGTCAGGATCTTCGCGGTGTGGCCGGCTATGACGCCGTCGTAGTCGCTGGCGTAGCGGCCCCACTGGAGGGATCTGATGCCCATGACGAGGGCGGAGCGGGCCGAGGCGCCGGAGGCGTAGACGTTGCCGTTTCGCTCGGGCGGGGCGTAACCGTCGGCGAGGTCGAGGACCTCGCGCTTGGCTGCGGAGATGAGGTGGTCGGCGTTCATTACTATGCGGTCGTCCTCGTCCAGAAAGCCGAGCCCGCGGGCCTCGACGGCACTCGCGGAGACCTTCGCCATGGCTATGGTCTCGAA
>JALZNL010000585.1 GCA_030857715.1 Actinomycetota bacterium
GCGAACGGCTAGCCTTTTGGAACCTCTTCGATCTCGACGCGCTCGATGGTCTCGCCCGGCTCCCGGGCGCGCTGTGGGTCCCGCTCCTCGATGGAGTTCACCACGTCCATGCTATCGACCACCTCGCCAAAGACCGCGTGCCTGTCGTCCAGCCACGGCGTCGCCACGTGCGTGATAAAGAACTGCGAGCCACCCGTGTTCGGGCCCGCGTTAGCCATCGACAGGACGCCAGGCTTGTCGTGCCGGAGCTCCGGGTGGAACTCGTCGGGGATTCTGTATCCCGGCCCTCCGGTCCCTGTCCCCGTCGGGTCGCCCCCCTGCACCATGAAGTCCTTTATGACCCGGTGGAAGGTCGTTCCGTCGAAGTATCCGTCCCTGGCGAGGAAGACGAAGTTATTGACCGTCTCCGGCGCCTCGTCCGCGAAGAGCCGTACCCTTACGGTCCCCTTCTCGGTAGCGAAGATCGCGTGGTAGTCGTGACCGGGCTTGAGCGCCATCTCGGGCGGCCGGTCGTAGCTTCTCTGGGCCATGGGTTCTCCTCGAAGTCGTTTTCAGGGCAAGCACACATGCTATCGCATCGGACATAACTTTCCTGAATCAAACGGTCCCGGAGCAGCCTGGGGATACGGAGAACGGAGAGGTTGGCGCTGGATCGAGCACTCTTAGAAGTTTTGACGGCAGGGCCGATTTTGGGTACAGGTCTTCATTCGATGCTGTCCGGCAGCAGGACGAACCCCGAGCGGGAGGCGGCCGTTCTGAGACGCGCGTCCAGGGAGACGAATCGGCGCCCGCGGGGTTGGGAGCCGCACCAGATCAGGGCCGAAGCCAACTGCAGGGCGTCGGCCGCCCGCAGCGGGTGGGCGACGAGGGTCTGCTCGGCGCGTTCGCGTAAACGGGCCGAGGGTAAGACCTCAGCCCAGCTTCCGGACAGGTCGTTCAAGAGGTCCAGGGCCGCCGCCTCTCCTTCGTGGTCCAGAGAGCCCTCCCTCGCGCGGCGCGAGATCGCCGAGACGCACTCGACGCGCGTCGCCCACCAGACCACCACCTCCGCGTCTTCTTCGAGGAGTCTCCGGACGTCGTCCGAGAGAGGTTCGCGAGAGATGAGCGGTATGATCGCCGACGTGTCCCAGAACCTCACCCCCTAATGTCCTTCTTCTCGCTCCTCCAGCACGGCCTCTCTCAAGCGCCCCTCCCGGTCTTCGGGCCGCCGCTTCTCGAAGAACCCGCCCGGCAACCCGCCGGAACCGAGTCGTATGAGACCTTCCCGCTCCATCGCCCGCAGCCGCCTCTGCTCCGCCTCGCCCCCCGAACTCTTCCCGACGTCCGTACCGGCCGGAACGAGCCGGGCCACGGGCCTGCCCCTGTCCGTGACCAGAACCTCCTCTCCCGCCTTTACCCGCGAGAGGTACTCGCTTAGCCTGGCCTTCAACTCCGCTATGCCTGCCGACTCCACTAGAGCACCTCCGCGCTAACACATGACTATTATGGTCAAGTATAGCGTGGGAGGCTTCCGCGCGGTCCCTACAGTGCGTAGTCGCCGGTGTGGGCTTCCTCCAGGTAGCGGGCGAGGAGGGTTATGGCGGCCTGGACGTCGCCCTCGTTCACCATCTCGTTCGGGGTGTGGACGTAGCGGCAGGGGATGGAGAGGGTGATGGCGGGGATGCCGCCGTGCAGGCGCTGGACGCCGCCGGCGTCGGTGCCGCCGAAGGGGAGTATCTCCATCTGGTGCGGGATGTCATCCCGTTCGGCTATGGAACGGAAGTGTTCGACGAGCTTCGGGTGGCTAATGGAGTAGCCGTCCATGATCTTGAGCGCAACGCCCTTTCCTAGAGCGCTGATCTCGTTCTCGTTCCCCCCGCCGGGTATGTCCATCGCGAGCGTGACGTCGAGCGCCACGACGACGGTAGGCTGCAGCGCCGACCCGCTCGCCGCCGCGCCGCGCAAGCCCACCTCCTCCTGCGAGGTCGCCGCAGCGTACACGGTCGCCTCGTGGTCGCCGAGCGCCCGCAGCGCCTCGTACATGACGAAGACGCCGACGCGGTCGTCCATCGCCTTTCCGACAAAGTTGGCCCCGACCTTCTCGAGCGTGCGGTCCATGACCGCGTAGTCTCCGACGCGGACCTTCTCCTTTACCTCGTCGGCCGGCATCCCGAGGTCCACGAAGAACTCGTCCGCCGTGGGAGGTTTCTTGTCCGCCTCGGTGGCGATGTGGGGCGGCTTGCGCTGGGGTTGGAGCGCCCCCCTAAACATTTCGCCGCTTGCGGTGATAACGACGACGCGCTGGGAGACCATATTCGCCGGGTCGTGGCCGCCTAGAGTTTGAAGCCTCAGGAAGCCCTTGTCGTCGATGTGCTTGACGAGGAAGCCGATCTCGTCGGTGTGGGCGGCGACCATGACGCGCACGTCGTCGCGGCCCTTTTTGGTCCCGATCACGCTCCCTAGGGCGTCGG
>JALZNL010000586.1 GCA_030857715.1 Actinomycetota bacterium
AGCTCCGTCGAGTTGGTACTCGCCTGCTCCCCGAAATATCGTTTGCCGGAGACCACCCGCCAGGCCCACAACGCCGCGAACCGCCTGCGGCGCGGCGAGCCCGTGGAGGGGACTCTTTTTTAGCCTGCCAGCTTGTCAGCACGCATCGGGCCTTTGGCCTGCGGCCTCGCTTTCAGCGCCTCCTTCGGAGGATCTCGTGTTTTGGTTTGTGAGATGCTGTCGGCGTGACGGGGTTCGGGGTGATCCAACCTCGCTCAGGTTCGGTTGCCGGCCGAGGATCACGACGGGCGTTTTGCGGGCCGGAACGGGCTAGTCGGGGACGATTTTTCGGCCGTTTGGCCGGGTAGCGCCGGTGTTAAATGGATGCTAAGTTACCCGAAGGGGGCATCCGGGATCGTGGATGCCGCGTAGATCGAGGCTAAGAGAGCTTTTCGGGAAGGGGAAGATCTTGCCAAGAGTCAGAGGCATCGGGCCGATGAACCGTCGCGACTTCTTGAAGCTGGGCGGCGCGGGCCTCGCGGGCGCCACGCTGCTTGGGGTGGCCGGCTGCGGCGGCGGGGAGCAGGTCGGAAGTGGTGGGGGCGGAGGCGGTGGCACCTTCACATACGGCCGTGGGGCGGACTCGATCTCGTTGGACCCGATCAACGCCACCGACGGCGAGTCGTTCGTCGTCACTCGTCAGGTTATGGACACACTGCTGGCCTTCGAGCCTGGCACCACGGACCCGGTCCCGGCGCTGGCCACGGAGGTGCCGCAGCCGGAGGATGGCGGCCGGCGCTACACCTTCAACATTCGAGAGGGCATCAAGTTCCACGACGGCGAGCCCCTCAACGCCGAGGCGATCAAGTTAAACTACGACCGGTGGCAGGACACGAAGAACGAGTACCACACGGGCGGTGGGAACCAGAGCTCCAACTTCGCCTATTACGCGGTGATGTTCGGCGGCTTCGACGGTGACTCCTATATCGAGAACGTCGAGGCGCCCGACGACACGACCCTGCGCTTCACCCTCCGCGAGCCGCTCGCCCCGTTCGTGCGCAACGTGGCGATGAGCGCGTTCGCCATCGCCTCGCCCAAGGCGATCCAGGAAGACGTCGAAGGTCTCTGGCAGAAACCGGTGGGCAGCGGGCCGTTCAAATTCGAGTCCTGGAGGCGGGGCTCCGAGGTTCGCCTCAGCGCCAACGACGATTTCTGGGGCAGGGACCTCCCGCCCGAGGTGGGGGGCGGCGGCCCCAACGTGGACCGGATCGTCATCCGGTCCATCCCGGACAACACGGCGCGCGTGGCGGCCCTCAGCGGCGGCGAGCTCTCCGGCGCCGACGGCCTGACCCCCGACGACGTGCCGACGGTCGAGGAGAACGAGGACCTCAAGGTCCTCAGCAGGCCGCCGCTCAACATCGCGTACCTGGCGATGAACTGCCAGAAGGAGCCCTTCACGGACCCGCGGGTGCGGCGGGCGATGAACTACGCCATCAACAGGCCCGAGATCGTGGAGTCCTTCTTCGGGAAGACCGGGCAGGTTGCCTCCAACGCGATGCCGCCGACCGTTCCCTACTTCCGCGAGGCGACCGAGCCTTACCCCTACGATCCCGACGAAGCCAGGCGTTTGCTCGAGGAGGCCGGCGTCGGCGACGGCTTCGACATGGAGCTGTGGTACATGCCCATCCCGCGCCCTTACATGCCTGACGGCAGGGGCGTGGCCCAGGCGATGCAGCGGGACCTCCAGGAGGTCGGCATCAACGCCAAGCTCGTCACCCGCGAGTGGGGCACCTACCTGGAACAGACCGGCACGGGGGCGCACGACGCGGCGATGCTCGGCTGGTCGGGCGACAACGGAGACCCGGACAACTTCCTGAACGTGCTGCTCTCCAGCTCCAGCGCCACCGAAGAGGACGCCCAGAACATCGCCTACTACAAGAACCCGGAGCTCGACGACCTGCTCCGTCAGGGTGCGACCACGGTGGACGAGGGCGAGCGGCGCAGGCTCTACGAGCAGGCGCAGGAGATCATCTACAACGACGCCCCCTGGGTCTGCATCGAGTACGCCGAGGTCCCCCTGGGCTTCCAGGCGGACGTCGAGGGGATAACTCCGAACCCCGTCGGCAACGAAGAGTTCACCGCCGTCAAGCTCACCGGCGGAGGCGCGTAAGCGCGATCCCGAAGCGGGGGGCGGTAGACGTCCCCCGCCCTTATCGGAGGTTCGTAAGACCTGACGACTTACATCGGACGCAGGATCCTGCAACTCATCCCCGTGCTACTCGGGGTGTCCGTCGTCGTGTTCGCCATGGTGCGGGCGATACCCGGAGACCCGGCGCAGATACTGCTTGGGCAGGCGGCCACGCCGGACCAGGTCGCCGACGTGCGGGCGCGGCTCGGGCTCGACCAGCCGCTAATCACCCAGTACCTGCTGTTTATCAGGGGCGCGCTGACCGGCGATCTCGGCGATTC
>JALZNL010000587.1 GCA_030857715.1 Actinomycetota bacterium
CGGCTACGTCCTCGTGGCACTCGGCGTCGGCGGGCCGGTCGGTTACGCGGCGGCCGTGCTCTACGCGGTCGTGAACTCCCTGAACAAGGGCCTGCTCTTCCTGGCCGCCGGACTACGCGGTCCCCTTGTCGGCGCGGCGTTTGCCGTCGGGGCGTTCTCCGTGGCAGGCGTTCCCCCGGCCCCCGGGTTCCTCGGGAAGGTGGCGCTCTTCGAGAGCAGCCTCGCGGCCGGGACGGTCCCCACGAGCGTCGCCCTGATCGTCTTGATCTTTCTCGGCAGCGCTCTCTCTTTCGTGTACTCCTTCCAGATCTACCAGCGCCGCTTCTGGGCGCCTAAACCGGATGACCTGGGGGACCGCGGCAAGCCGAGCCCGGTGGCGCCACGCGTGCTCGTGGTCCTCCTGGCCGCGCTCGCTTTGGGCGTGGGGCTCTGGCCCGAGCCGCTCCTCTCCTTGAGCGAGGCCGCCGCGGACGTCTTGGCCGGGGGTCCCTAGGTGGGGCGCTACCTCCTGGCGGCCGTGCTACTCACGCTCACCTACGCTTTCGTGCTGGCGAGCTTCGACCCTTGGGACCTGCTGCTCGGCGGCGTCCTTTCGGCGGCGCTGCTCTTCGTGTTCGGGAACTCCGTCTTCGGAGACCCCGCGTCCGGCGAGGGCCGCGTCCGGGGGCCGGGCCTGCTGGGTCGCGTGGCGGCCTTCGGGCCCTTCGCGGCCGCCGCGGTATGGGCCATCATCGAAGGCACCTGGGAGGTGACCCTCGTCACCCTGCACCTCCGAAAGCTCGAGAGTCCGGGCGTGGTCGCGGTCCCGGTAGGCGAGAGGACGCCGACCGGGGTGGCGGTCTCGGCGCTCGTCACGACGCTCTCGCCTGGCACCTTTCTGGTGGACGTGGACGAAGAGCGGGGGGTGATGCTGATCCACACCATAAACGCCGGGGACCCGGACGCGGTCCGCGAAGCCCACCAGCAGTTCTACCGGCGCTACCAGAGAAAGGTGTTCCCCTGAACCCGGGCGGAAGAGGAGGTTCCTTTTGCACGAAATAGTCTTCTATGCGGCCTTCGCGTGGATGACCGTCCTGCTCGTGATCAGCGTGGCGGCGGTGATCCGGCTGCGCTCCACCGCGGGCCGCATCCTGGCCCTCGACACGGTGACCCTGATCCTGGTCGCGCTCCTGGTGCTCTACGCCGACGCCAACCGCTCCTCGTACTACATGGACGCGGCGCTCGTGCTCTCGCTCCTCGCCTTCGCGGGGACCCTCGCCCTGGCCCGCTACCACGCCGAAAGGAAGATCTTCTAGTGGATCTCGCGTCCGCGCTCTCCTATATAGTTCCGTACCTGGCGGACGCCCTCGTCGTCCTGGGCGTCTTCGTCATGACCCTCGGGGTATACGGCGTGATCCGGATGCCCGACACCTACACCCGGTTGCACGCGGCGAGCAAGGCCGTCTTCCTGGGGGTTATCTCCCTCCTGGTCGCCTCGGTCGTGACGGGCGACGAGGAGATCATCCTACGCGCGGCGCTGATAGCGGCCTTCTTGATACTCACCACCCCAGTCTCGGCCCATGTTATCGCGCGGGCCGCCTACGGGCGGGGAGAGAGGATGGAGACGCCGGGTGCCGTCGACGAGTCCGGGCACCGCCTGAACCGGGAGCCGGGGCCCCGGGGTTAGGCGACCCGTTCGCCGGAGGGTAGCCCAGGGTGGCCGCGGCGGTGGACCGTCAGGCTTCTTAGGGCAATTGAATGAGTCGGGGGGTTCCGTTCCTACGATTACTCGGACCCCATGATCCCCTGCGCGACGTCCGCTGCCTCCGAGGCGTTTGAAATTTCTAATCGTTCTCAAAAACCGTTCATACCCGCAGAGTACAAACTACTGGGTTAGAAGACGGTGGTTCGCGCGGCTCTGTTACGCGGCGGACAGATCCGGAACCCGAGGGAGAAAGGAGCAGGAGGAGCGCACATGGAACTGATCGGAGCGTTCGAACGGTCCGCGAGTCCAGCGACACCGGGCGAGGGGCCGCCCCCGCTCGGGGCAACGGCAGAGTCCGGGCGGTGCCAGGTGCGCAGCGAGACGGATTTCCCCTGCGATCGCCCGGCGGCCGTGGAGATCTTGGGCGTCCGTTTCTGCGATCGATGCTCCCGGGAGCAAGAAGCCTACTTCCGCATCGGCGAGCTAACGCAGATTCCCAGAGGGAAACGGACGTGGCCGAGTCGTGAGGGACGAGTCGAGAGGCCGCTTCTGTCGGGAGTCCCGACAGGGCCGCGGCAGCGTCTACGGAAGGCGGCGGCCATGGGCAGCAAGGTCTCGTTCTTGTCGATTGCGGTCGCGGTCTCGCTCCTCGCCCTAGCAGCCTGCGGCGAGACCGAGCAGGCGCGCGGGGAGAAGGCCGCTGACCCGAAAGTCGAGCGTTTGGCGGACGACCAAGGACCAGTCGCAGACGTCGACGCAACCAA
>JALZNL010000588.1 GCA_030857715.1 Actinomycetota bacterium
CGGCGGTGAAATTCTGGTCAAGGGACGGGAGAGAAAGATACCCACCGTGTCGGAAGGTTTGGAGTCGGGCATCGTGTACGTGCCGGAGGACCGGGGGACCGAGGGGCTCGTGCATTCGGCGACCATAAACGAGAACATGATCCTGAGCGTGCTGGACCGCATCAGCCGCGCCGGCGTCGTGGACGGGGGACGCTACCGCTCCTTCGGGCAAAGATTGCGAGAACGGTTTGGCGTGAGGGCCTCGTCCCTGAAACAGGAGGCCGGGCAGCTCTCCGGCGGCAACCAGCAGAAGGTCGTGCTGGCTCGGGCGATGGCGACCGAGCCCTCCGTGGTGTTGCTCGACGAGCCGACGCGGGGGATAGACGTGGGCTCGAAGAGCGAGATCTACGAGCACATGCTAGGTATTGCGGCCGGGGGCGGGGCGGTGGTGATGGTCAGTTCCGAGTTCCCGGAGCTTCTCGGGATGGCCGACCGCATCGTGGTCCTGCGCGCGGGCAGGGTGGTGGGCGAGATCTCCGGCGCCGAGGCCGACCAGGAGAAGATCCTGGAGTACGCAACCTCCGGGACGGAAGATAACGGCGCGAAACCGGACGAGGAGGAAAGATAAGCCGTGGCCGAAGAGCGCACCGCCGACGCGGAGCAGGGCAAGCAACAGGCCCCGCAGGAAGGCTCCGGACGGCGGGGGATAAAGGGTGTCCTGGCCCGTTTTCTGACCGGCACCGGGCCGATACTGGCGGCCTGGATCCTCTTGTGCATGGTGCTCGCCCTCGTCGCCCCAAACTTTCTCGATCTCGACAACTTCACCCAGATAGTCGTGCAGTCGGCGGTCATCGGCATCGCCGCCGTGGGCATGACGTTCGTCATCATCACCGCCGGCATAGACCTCTCCGTCGGCTCCATCGTCGCCCTGACGGGGATGCTCGCGGCGATCTCCATGCAGAGCGGGGTTCCCGGTTTCGTAGGTATTCTGGTGGCGCTGGGGGCCGGGCTCCTGATCGGGGCCTTCAACGGCTTCTCGACCACGTACTTCGGCATCACGCCGTTTATCGTCACCCTCGCGGTCCTCTCGATGGGGCGCGGCCTTACCCTCGGCGTGAGCAGCGGCCAGACGATCTTCGGCTTTCCCGCGAGTTTCACGTTCGTCGGGCAGGCAGAGATCCTGGGCGTGAGCCTGCTCGTGTGGCTGACGCTCGCCGTCTTCGCGATAGGCTACTTCGTCCTCTCCCACACGGTCTTCGGCCACCAGGTCTACGCTATCGGCGGCAACAGGGAGGCCGCCCGGCTTGCCGGCATCCCCGTGGGGCGGGTCTCTTTTCTGGTGTACGTCATCTCCGGCCTCTGCGCCGGCCTCTCGGCTGTGGTCCTGACGAGCCGCCTGAACTCCGCGCTGCCCTCCGCGGCCGAAGGGCTCGAGCTCCAGGTCATCGCGGCGGTGGTAATTGGGGGGACCTCGCTCTTCGGGGGACGCGGCAGCATAGGCGGGACGCTCGTCGGGGTGCTCCTGATCGGCACGCTCAACAACGGCCTCACCCTGCTGAACGTCCCGCCCTTCTGGGTCCAGTTCGTCCAGGGCGTCGTGATCTTCCTCGCCGTCCTCGTGGACGCCCTGAACCGCCGCCGGGAGAGCAGGGCCGGTTGATAGGAGCGAACTCATGACGCCCCGCGAGGTCAGGGTCGTGCCGCACGATCCAACCTGGACGGAGAAGTTCGAGACAGAAGCCGCCGTGCTCCGCTCCGCCCTCGGCGGCGAAGTCCTGGCCGTGCACCACATCGGCAGCACCGCTGTGCCCGACCTCCCGGCCAAGCCGACGATAGACGTCCTGGTAGAAGTCCGAGAGATCGGGAAGGTGGACGGTTTCGACGGGGCGATGGCCGAGAGGGGCTACGAGGCGCGGGGAGAATACGGCATCCCCGGGAGACGCTTCTTCACCAAAGACCGCGGTTCCAGGCGCACCCACAACGTCCACGTCTTCGAGGCCGGCACCCCCGAAGTAGAGCGCCACCTGGTCTTCAGGGATTACCTGATCCAGCACCCCGAAACCGCCCGCGCCTACGGGACGTTGAAGAGGGACCTCGCCAAAGAGTTCCCCACGGACATAGAGGCCTACATGGACGGCAAAGACGCCTTCGTGAAAGAGATCGAAAGGGAGGTCCTCTCCTGGAACCGTACCCCGGACAAGGTGAGCTGAGATGCTGACAGCCGTGATCGCCGACGACCTGACGGGGGCCGCCGACACCGGCGTCCAGTTTGCCCGCGCCGGCTACCGCACCGCCGTCGTCTTCCGCGGTGAGCCGGTGCCCCACGAAGGCCTCGACGCCGTCGTCTTCGACACGGATTCGCGCACGCGGCGCCCCGGCCTCGCCGCCCGGTACGTCGCGGAGGCCGGGCGGAACGTCCGCGACGCCCGCCTCGTCTACAAGAAGTTCGACTCAACCCTGCGC
>JALZNL010000094.1 GCA_030857715.1 Actinomycetota bacterium
CCTAGGGCGTCGGTGCGGACCTCGTCGGCGAGGCCGCCCAGCTCTTCGCGTGCTATATCCCTCTGCTGCTCCTCGCGGCCCGGCACCCCGGGCGTCTCGATCAACCGCTTCAATAGCGTTTCGTTCAAAGCCATGCCCGCTCCTCCTGGTCTATTCAAGGATCCCCGAAAAGGTTATCAGCCGTTGACCATCAGCAAGACTAACAATGCTGGAATGCTAAGAGCGAAGCCATAACGTGCTGAAGAGCTGACGGCTCTACCCTTCGGGCTGCTCTTCCATGCGGCGGGCTTCGAGCATCTTGGCCGAGAGGTAGAGGCTCAGGCCGAAGTAGTAGAAGAGGTAGAGGATGGAGAAGGCCAGGATCAGGGGATGCGGGTCTGGCATCTGCCACAGGATCGCGGCGTAGCTCCCGAGCCAGAGCGTGGTGAGGGTGAGGGAGAGCTTCCTGAAGATCACCGTGCGCGTCGGGTAGACGTAGCGGATGGGCACGAAGACGAGGAAGGAGCACACCACGAGCACCGTCGCCAGCGTCCCCGGTCCCGGCCCGAACACGATGGCGTAGAACGCCACCACGTTGAAGTAGCTCGGGAAGCCCAGGAAGAAGTGGTCGTCGGTCTTGGCGTCCACCCGGCAGAACTGGTAGCTCGACGCCAGGAGCGGCAGCGAGGCGAGCACGATGCCGGCGTTCCCGTCGGGCAGGTAGCCTTCGCTCCACAGCAGCACTATCGGGGCGAAGACGTAGGTCATGTAGTCTACGATGTTGTCCAGCAGCGCCCCGTCGATGGAGGGCAGCGCCTCGCTCACCCGGAAACGTCTCGCGAGCAGGCCGTCGGTGCTGTCTATGAGGAGGGAGAAGAACATCAGCCACAGCGCCTTGACCGCCTCGCCCTGGAAGGCGGCGACGAGCATCAGGAGCGCGAGCACGGCGCCGCTGGCCGTGTACAGGTGCACGAACACGGCCTTCATCCTGAACCAGGACGGCGTGGTGTCTTCCCTGCCTGTCTCTTCTGTGCCGGGCTCGATCATCGGAACTTCCCAGATCCTCTCCTCGAAAGCCCCTTAATGATAACAGCCGCCGCCATCCGCTACGCCCCCGGACCCACCAGAAGCCCCCGAACCCGGTTCACCGCCGCCGCAACCTCCTGCGCCCGCGGCAGGCTCATCTCCCCTGGATGGCCCCGGAACTGGCCCAGGGCGTCGAGGCCACCCTCCGAGATGACCGCTAACGCCTCCTCGATCATCTCTTCGAGCCCCCTGTCTCCGCCCGCCGCGAATCGGCCGACGATGCGGGCCGCGGCCTCCGTCTGGCCTGCCTCCGCGAGCTGCTCCACGGAGGAAAGGTCCACCCGCTCCCGCCCGAGCTCGACCGTGTGGAGACCCCGCCCCCTGGCCGTCTCACGCTTGCCGCGACGGAGGTCCAGGGACGAGGCCCGCAGGCGACGGGACCTGGGCCGGTGCATCACCCCCTCTTCGAGCGGAGTGCGGGGCGGGAAGCGCCCGACGACCTCGCGGGCTCTCCGCGTGGCGTCCGACGCGGCGTAGTCTTCTAGCAGGATCACGCGGTCCGCCACGTCCAGGTAGTCCCCGACTCCGCCGACGACGACGACCGTGGAGACGCCCAGAGAGAGGTGCAGCGGCCGAACCAGGTCTATAAACGGGCTTATGGGCTCCCGGCGGACCAGCTCGCGCATCCTCTCGTCCCGGATCATGAAGTTCGTGGCGCTGGTGTCCTCGTCCACCAGAAGCAGAGAGGTGCCGACCTCCAACGCCTCCGCGATGTTCGCCGCCTGCGAGGTCGACCCCGAGGCATTAGGAGAGGAGAAACTCTTGGTAGATCTTCCGCCCGGAAGATCCCCGATCATGGCCGAGATGTCCACCCCGGCAACGCTCCGCCCATCCTCCGCCCTGACCTTGACCGCATCAGCCCGCGCCACCACCAGCTCCCGCCCGTCCTCCGGAACGTGGTCGTAGACCCCCCACGCGAGCGCCGAAAGCAGTGTGCTCTTCCCGTGAAACCCGCCCCCGGCCACGAGGGTAACGCCCTCAGGTATTCCCATACCCGTCACCACGCCCCGGTTGGGCAACCCCGCCTCGACCCGGAACTCAGCCGGGCTCTCGAACGGTACCGCGCCCTCCCGCAACGGCCAGTCACTCGCCCCGCTCTCCCGCGGCAGCACCGCACCGTTTACCACAAACGCCACGAGGCCGAGGGAGGGTAGGAGGTCCCTCAAGTGGTTAGCGTCCTCGATGGTCTCGACATGGAGCCTGGCTCGATCCGGATCTACACTCTCCGGCATCAGCGCCCGGCCGACGACCTCCGGCAGCTCTTCGAGCAGCACGGCGCGGGCCGCCCGGCCGTCCACGCTCCGCCTCCGGGCCGGAAGCCCCACGGCCATCCTCGCCTCGACGTAGTCCCCTTCGACGACCATCGAGGTGCGGGCGAGGACCTTCTGGGAGGGGCGTTGTATCTCCACCCTTCCGCTCCCGCCCGAGCCGCGGTTGCCGCGCACGACGTCGTGGACGGCCCGGTCCACCTCCCGCGTCAGGAAGTCCTCGAAGGCGACCCGCCGGACCGGGCTCCCGAAGAGGGCGGAGTCGAAGCGGTTCTCCTTTGTTCGAACCCGGATCAGGGACGGCGGGGCGAACGGGTCGCGCTGGACCCGGTCGATAAAGAGGGTGAAACGTTCGAACTCGAAGGAGCCCGAGAGGTCCTTGTAGGCGCCGTAGCCCTTGCGGTCTATGCGGTCGATTGTGGATCTCAGGCGCTGCATCTGCCCCCCGGTGCCGAACTGCCCAGGCGGGAAGTATAGCCGTCGCCCGGGTCGTCCTTAGAGGGGGTTCTACGTCGTCCGGTTCGCGTGGGTTCCGAGCCACTCGCGCATGGCGCGCGTGACTTCCTCCGGGCGTTCGAGCGTCGAGAGGTGGCCACAGCGGTCGATCTGGCGGAGGCGTGCCCCCGGTATGCCGGCTGCGAGCTCCTCGTGCAGGTGGGGGGGCGTGAGGGCGTCGTCCCGCCCGCAGAGGACGAGGACGGGGCAGGAGATGCCCGGCAGGTCGCCGCGGCTATCCGGGCGCCCGATGATCGCCCTCTCCTGCCGCTCGAACCCACCGGGGCCCACGGCATGCGCCATCCCTTCGACGGCAGAGCGGATCTCCGGGTCCTCGACCCGGTCGGGGTGGACTATCTTCGGCAGGAGCGTGCGCCACACCTCGTCGAACCGGCCACCCCTGGCAAGCTCGATGAGCGCGAGCCGCGTCTCTGTCTGCTCGGGGGTGTCGGGCCTTGCAGAGGTGTCGAGCAGGGCTAGCGCCTCGACCCGGTCTGGAGCCTGCCGCACGACTTCGAGGGCCACGTAACCTCCCATCGAGAGGCCCGCGAGCGCGAACCGTCCGGGGACGGTCTCCAGGACCCCGCGCGCCATGACTTCCACGGAGTCCTGGCCGGTTACGTCGGGAACGTGGATGGATTTTGCGAGGTCCGCGAGGCCCTTGGCCTGGTGTCGCCACAGCCGCTCGTCGCACAGGAGCCCGGGCACGAGGACGAGCGCAGGAAGTGTCACGTGCGCCTCAGCCGTCGTCTTGGGGCCTGTAGGACGGACCTGTACGGGCGCCAGGCCTCGACCTCTACCTTCTCCTGCGCTTTGAGGCCGTCGGGGGCGCGACGGATCTCACATCCGCCCCCGTTTGAGGGGCGTTGCCGGTCGGTGGAGCAGAGGATATTTCGCGGGATGAAGGCCGCCACCTCGAGCACCTCGCTCTCTGGGATCTCCGGCCCGCTAATCCAGGCCCATCCGGACCCAGGCGTCGCGCAGGGTGGAGTGGGCGACCTTGCGGGCCTTCTCCGCGCCGGACTCCAGGAGATCGTCCAGTTCTTTCGGGTCGTCCAGTAGTTCCAGCGCCCGCTCGCGGATGGGGGCCAGAGTTTCGACGACGACCTCGCCGAGGTCTTTTTTCAGGTCGCCGTAGCCCTTGCCGCGGTATCGTTCCTCGATCTCTGGGACGGAGAGACCCGTCAGACCGGCGTAGATGTTCAGCAGGTTCGTTATCGCGGGCTTCTCGGGGGAGGCGAGCACCTCGGACCCGGAGTCGGTCCTGGCGCGGCGGATCTTGCGCCGTATAACGTCAGGCTCGTCCAGTAGCTCCACGTAGCCCGCCGGGGTTGGCGCGCTCTTGCTCATCTTGGACGTGGGGTCGTCGAGGGCCATCACCCTGGCCCCGACGTCCAGGATCATGGGCTCCGGCACCACGAAGGTCTCGCCGTAGTGCCCGTTGAAGCGCCGGGCGAGCGTCCGCATGAGCTCCAGGTGCTGGCGCTGGTCTTCCCCCACGGGCACGAGGTGGGCGTTGTACAAAAGGACGTCGGCGGCCTGCAAGACCGGGTAATCGTAGAGCCCCACGCTGGCGGAGTCGGCCCCGCCCTTCTGCGCCTTGTCCTTGAACTGCGTCATGCGCGAGAGCTCGCCGACCCTCGCCACGCAGTTCAGGAGCCATCCGAGGTCCGTGTGCTCCGAGACCCGGCTCTGGCGGAAAATGGTGGACTTCTCCGGGTCGAGGCCGACCGCCATATAGAGGGCCGCCATCTCGCGCACGTTCGCCCGCAAGACCTTGGGGTCCTGCGGCACGGTGAGCGCGTGCAGATCCACGATGCAGAAAAAGCAGTCGTAGTCGTCCTGCACCGAGACCCAGTTCTTCAAGGCGCCCAGGTACGTCCCCAGGTGGGACCTGCCGCTCGGCTGTATGCCGCTGAATACTCTCTGTCTGCCCTGCATCGTTCGATTCTAGCAAACGGGGCCCGTGGTCCCATCCGTGGCCCCGCTGCCTACTTTCTCATTCGTCGCGGGCGAAGAAGGTTACGGCGCCCTGGCGCACCGGCCTGACGTCGAGACGGTCCACGTTGACGTGCGGGGGCAAGGTGACGACCCAGCGCACGCACTCGGCGACGTCGTCGGGAGTGAGGGGGGTGATCCCCCTGTACGGCGCCTCGGCCCTCTCCTCGTCGCCCTCGAAGCGCACCAGGCCGAACTCGGTGCGCACCGCCCCCGGCATGACCTCCGTGACCCGCACGTCCTCGCCCAAAAGCTCCAGGCGCAGGCTGCCGAAGACGGCGTGGGCCCCGAACTTGGCCGCGGCGTAGCCGGCGCCCCTGGCGTACGTCTCCGTCCCCGCCGCCGAGCCGATGATGACGACGTGGCCGCTCCCGGAGCGGCGGACCTGGGGCAGGAGCGCCTTCGTCATCATCGCGAGCCCGAGCACGTTCACCTCGTACATCCAGCGCCAGCGATCCTCGTCCATCTCGGCTATCGGCTCTAATCCTTTCGCCCCGCCCGCGTTGTTGACGAGCACAGACGCCCCGCCGAGCCCCTCCGTCCACGAGGCGAACCCTTCCACCGAACCGGCGTCGGTAACGTCCAACTCCCTGGCGTGGCCCCCGATCTCGCCGGCCAGGGCCTCGATGCGATCTCTGCGCCGGGCGCCGAGGGCGACCTCGAAGCCGCCCTTCGCCAGCGCCCGCGCCGTCGCCGCCCCGATCCCGGACGACGCCCCCGTAACGACCGCCAGCCTGGTGTCAAGCATCTTTTCCCTCCCCGTAGATAACCCTGGCCGGGCCCCGGCGCTACCGCCGTTCGGCCCCGACCCCGCGACGCAATTCTATACGGGTGGGTGAGGCGGGCGGGCCGGACGGTGTATGCTTGCGGCCTGTAACGGGAAGGAGGGCTCGGGTGGGAGACGGAAAAGGCGTCGGGATCGGCGGCGCGGGTGCCTGATCTCGTCCTCGGACCCCTGCTGCGCTACGCCGGCCCGTCCGAGGCAACCGTATGGGTCGAGACGGACGCGCCCTGCGAGGTCACGGTATCCGCGGGGGACGGGAAGACCAACGTTCGGTCGAGCACGTTTGGCGTGGGCTCACCACTACGCCCTCCTCCGCGTGTCGGGCCTGGAGCCGGGGGAGGCCTACGAGTACGAGGTGGAACTCGACGGCCCGGCGGCCACCATCACCTTCGAGGGGACGGTTCTGGATGGTACGGGAGAGCCCGGACTACGGACGCTGTACTCCCACCGCCTCGCGTGAGCGACCAAAGTAAGCCGCCGGTTCAGCGCTTCAGGGCGCCCTCTATCTCCCTCGCCGCGGCCAGGACGTGCCCGGCGAGGCGTTCCCCCGGGCGTTCGCCGAGGCGGGGGATCGGGCCGCTCGCGCACACGGCCGCCCTCAAGCCCCCGTCGGGGCCGAAGACGGGCGCGCTGACGCTCGCCACGCCCACCTCGCGCTCGGCCACGCTCTCCGCCCAGCCCCGGGCCCGAACTTCCCCTAGCTCCGCATCCTCCGCCTCTTCCCCGACGGCCCACGCCCGCAGCACCTTGCCGCCGGAGCCGTGCCCGAGACCCAGCACCGCGCCCACGGGCACAGCGTCCTTCAACCCCCCGCCCGTCCGCTCCACGGAGGCCACGCACACCCTGCGGTCGCCCTCCCTCACGTAGAGCTGCGTGCTCTCCCCGGTCCTGTCCCGGAGCGCCCCGAGGACCGGCGTGGCGGCCCCGATCAAAGCCGAACCAACCGCCCCACCCCCCCAACTCAGCAACCGTAACCCGAGCAGGTAACGGCCTTCCTCCCGCGCCACGAGACCGTGCGCCTCCAGCGCCGACAACAACCTGTACGCCGTCGGACGCGCCAACCCCGTCCCCCGCACCACCCCAGCCAGGCTCGCCGGCCCGTCCTCGGCCAGAAAGGAGAGGATCCCAACCGCCTTGTCCAGAACCCCGACCCCGGTCTTGCCCCCAACGCTCGCTTCTCCTATACTGTCCATATGTTAAACATTGTGTCTCACATGTTGAAACAAAACAAGAGGCGTCCGTAGCTTTGGCGCGCGAGTGGAACGCGGCAGCTTACGAGGGTCTCTCCTCCCCGCAGACTCGGTGGGGGGCGGAGTTTCTGGGCCGGCTGGGGTTGGTGGGCGACGAGGACGCCATCGACGCGGGGTGCGGGACGGGGAAGGTAACGGGGCTTCTGTTGGAGAGGTTGCCGCGGGGGACGGTGCTCGCGGTAGACGGGTCGCGGGCGATGGTCGAGGCCACGGGGGAGAGGTTCGCGGGGGAGCCGCGGGTTCGGGTCGAGCATCAAGACCTGCTCGAATTGGAGGTTGAGGAGCCCGTGGACCTGGTCTTCTCTACGGCGACGTTTCACTGGATCAAAGACCACCAGCGCCTCTTCGACCGTCTCGCGCGCGCCCTGAAACCGGGCGGGCGGCTGGCCGCCCAGTGCGGCGGCGAGGGCAACATCTCCCGCGCGACGCGCGCCACGCGGGCGGTTATGCAGGGGGAGCGTTTCCGCCCATTCTTCGAGGACTGGGACGACGACAAGAACTACGCCGGCGCGGAGGAGACGAAAGGGCGGCTGGAGGACGCCGGGTTCGGGGGTGTCGAGACCTGGCTGCACGAGGAGCCGACGCGGTTCGAATCGGTCGAGGAACTGGCGCGTTTCCTCGCGACGGTCGTTCTCGGCGGGCACCTGCAGAGGTTGCCCGAGGGAGAGAAGGAAGCGTTCGCCGGGGCCGTGGCGGAGGCGATCGTGGCGGTGGACGGCGATCCGCTCCTGGATTACGTCCGATTGAACATGACGGCGACCCGTTCCGGGGGCGGCGCGTGACCGTCGGGGCGCTCTTCGACGAGGCGGCTGGCGGCTACGACGAGGCCCGCCGCCGGCTCGTGCCGGGCCTCGACGCGCTCTACGCGGCGTTGCTGGAGGGTGTGCCGTTCGGGGTGGACGAGCCGATAAAAGTTCTCGACCTCGGGGCCGGGACGGGGCTCTTGAGCGCCGAGATCTCCGGTAGGTTTCCGCGGGCCGGGATCACGTTGGTGGACCTCTCG
>JALZNL010000095.1 GCA_030857715.1 Actinomycetota bacterium
AGGCCTCCTAGAGCAACTCTCGGGGCGCGGGGGCACGGAGCTACTGCGTATCGTGCAGGAGGCGCTGACGAACGTCCGGCGCCACTCCGGGGCACGCCAGGTGAACGTCGCCGTCTCCTCCCGCGAAGGCAGGATCCGGGCCGAGGTCTCGGACGACGGGTGGGGCTTCGACCCGGGGGCGCTCCCGCCCGGCATAGGCACGCTCGGGATGCGCGAGCGAACCCTCGGCCTCGGCGGCCGACTCGAGGTTGAGAGCGAGCCCGGTGCCGGAACGACTATCCGTTTCGAAGCCCCGCTACAGAACCTCCGGCGCTAGAAAGGCATCAGGTTCCAGGACTATTGGGCCGGCGCCAGGTTCGGGCGGGTTCGTTCTCTACGGGGGATGGCGCGGAAGTAGGAGAGGGCCTACGCACTCCCGGAGAGTTGCGCTATGAGGGACTTGAGCTTGGGGCCCAGGTCTTCGATCTCGTCGGCGGTGCAGCGTACCTGGACGTGGATGCTTACGGCCGGCGCCGGGCCCGCGGGCGGTAACGCTTCCACGGTCGCGGAGACCTCCGCGGAGGACTCTTTGGGTTCCTCTGGCGGGGCCGGCTCGTCCGTTTCGGGCCACTCCTCGAACGTGGCTACGAGCTCGCCGGCCTCTTCCCGGAGCAGGCCGGCCGTCTTGAGGATTTCGACGATGGCGCCCGCGCCGGTCATCACGGGATTGTTGCGCGGCTGGCCCGCGGCGTGGGCTATGTAGGCCTGGACGGTCGGGTAGAGCATGCCCTCCCGCAGCTTCACCGCCGAGACCACGTTCTGCAGGAACTCCGTGGAGCCGACGATCTCCCGCCAGTTCGCCCTGATGCCGTCCCGGTCCTTGCGGGCGAGCGCGAGGGCGAGCGAGCGTCCCCTGCTCGTGATGATCTTCTTCGTCTCCCCCTGCAAGACGCCTATCTCCGTGAGGAACCCGTTCGTCCGGCTTACGCTGGACTGGTGCACCGAGTCGAGCTTCCCCACGTCCCCCGGCCGCGAGGCCTCGTCCCTGGTCCCGTAGGCCACGATTGTGTTCGCCAACTCCTCGTAAGGAGAACCCGGTAGCCTGAACTGCCTCTCAGCCATAAAACCCCTTCCGCCAGACGGCCAAGGGGCATTATAGAGCCAGTCAGCATTTCAAATGCTGACTGGCGGACAAGCTCTACTACGCGGACCTGGTGATCGCGACGACGGAGGGCTTGGGTACGTTGTCGCCGTCGTGGGGCCAGGTGCTCGTTGGTTCATCCTTGCTCTCGGTCTCCTCGCCCGGGTGCTGGATGGCGAGGAACATGGTCTTCCCGTCCGGGGTGAAGGCCGGCCCGGTCATCTCGCTCTCGACGGGGCCGCTGGCGAACTGCACGGGCTCCCCCTGCACCGCGTCGTTGGCGCCGCGCATCACGAACACCCCGTTGTTCTTGAAGGAGCTGTAGATGCCCTGGTTGTGTTTGTCGGAGGACATGTCCGTGACCATCCAGAGGTTGTTGCCGCCGTCGAAGGCCAGGTTGTCGGGGCTCGAGAACCCGGTGTTGGGGCCGCCGGCGGCGAAGACCTCGAAGGTGAACTCGGTCGCCTCGGCGTCGCCGTCCTTCTCGTACATGCGGATGATCTGGCCGTGGAAGTTGCCGTGCAGCGCGTTGTTGGTGAGCGCCGCGTAGATGGTGCCGTCCCCGGGGTGGACCTCTATGTCCTCGCAGCGGTCCATCGGCGTCCCGAGGGGGGTCTCGGTCTCGGGGTCCTCGAGCTTGGCCGCCTCCGGGGCGCGCACGAGAACGTCGGCCTGACCCTTGAAGCCGTTGTCCTTAAAGATCGGGTTGTTCTCGTAGTCGAGGGCGACCCACCGGCCGTTGGCGAAGTCGGCGACGTAGAGCATCCCGTCGAAGAGCAACCTGGAGCTCGCCTCCCGGTCGGTGCTGTCTGGGTCGAAGGTGCCCGAGGAGACGAACTTGTAGATGCACTCGTCTTCCGCGTCGTGGCCGGTGTACGCTACGACTTTTCCGCTCTCGGAGACCCGGATGGCGACGTTCTCGTGTGCGAGGCGTCCGAGCCAGGTGTGCTTGCGCGGCTTGAAGTCGCTGTCGTACGGGTCTATCTCGACCACCCAGCCGTAGTGCTCGGGGGGCTGGGCGGTGTCCGGGTCGTCGAGCCAGCGGTCCGTCTCGGCGAGCGCCTCGTCGTCCTGGGGCTGGTCGTCCGAGGACTCGCCATAGTAGTACTGGAAGTTCTCTTCGCACGAGAGGACGGTGTTCCAGGGCGTCACGCCTCCGCTGCAGTTGCCGAGCGTCCCTATGACCTCGGTCGCCCCGCCCACCGCATCGGACCCGGCGGCGGCCCCGGTCAGGTCCATCGGCGTGGTCGCGTCTATGCGGCGGTTGTGCCCGTCGCCCTCGACGAACTTCCAGGTGCCGCCCTCCTTGCGCACCCGGATGACCGAGCCGCCGACCGCCGCTTTCTCCCGGCCTACCTGCTCCTTGGTCTTCTTGGTGGCGTTGTCCGGGTCGGTGTAGTCCGAGACGTACATGGGGTTCGTGTACTCGTGGTTGACCCACAGGAGCCCATCCTCGCTGCTCGCCCCACCCCTGAGGCCGTCTATGGGGAAATATGCCACGTAGTCGTTGTTGTACCCGAAGTTCCTGTCCGCGGTGACCGGCTCCCCCCACCGGCGGATGATGTCGAACTTGAAGCCCTCGGGTAGGACCAGTTTGTCGGCGTCCGTCGGCTCGATGGGATCGAAGGAGAGGGCGAAGCCGTCGCCCGGGCCGACCCTGTAAGGGGTGGAGGCGGCGCCCGCGAACCCCTCCTGCGCCCCGGCCGGCCCGGCCGCCACGCCCGCGCTTCCGGCCGCCAGGGCCGCCGAGCCGACCCCGAGGTAAGTAAGAAAACTCCGCCGGGTCATGCCCGGGGCCGCCTCCACCCGCCGGTCACGCTTCTCTTTCTTGATCTTCTGTACACCTGACCCCTGCGCCACCGCGTCCGTCCTTTCCCTCGTCCACACGATTGCTCTCTGAAAACATTCCTGAACGTATGTTAGTTATCCGGCGATCCTTGAAGGTTTCATGCACGTAAACTCTGGATTAAAGCTCCGTTTCCCTTGTAAGCAATATAGCACGTCCGGTTGGCACGGGCGCCGATCCCGGGTCCCCGACCTCGTTTAACCGAGATTTAAGCCGGATGTTTCGAGCCTTTAACCAGAGAACGTTCGGCGCCTACTAGAATGCGGTCGTATGGAATATCTTCCGCAGAAGGTCCGGCCCCTCCGTCGCCGTCAGGCGACGTCTTGAGCTCCGGGGGCACGACCGTTCTTCCCGTCCCCGAGAGTCGGGGCGGGAGTCGCGCGGGTGAGCGCGGGTTGCGGTGGGCCGGGGTTCTGGTCGCCGCGGTCGGGGTTCTCTTGCTCTGCCTGGCCGCCGGGGACGCGCTGGCCGGCGTCGAGCTCGGCGGCGGGGGAGACGACACGTTACGCGGCTCGGCTGGAGGGGACCGTCTCGCCGGCTTCAATGGCGACGACGTCCTCCACGGCGCAGCCGGCGACGACGCACTCTACGGCGGCGCGGGGGACGACGAGATCTACGGTGGTCCCGGGCAAGACGACATCCTCGGCGGTGCCGGAGACGACTTTATCGAGGCGAAAGACGGCGAAAAGGACCGCGTGGCCTGTGGTCCCGGCACGGACTCCGTCAGCGTGGACCGCGAAGATCTGGTCTCCCCCGACTGCGAATCCGTTTACCCAGGGTAAGGCATCAGGTCTCAGGTGTTGTGGCGATGGTCGGGGTCCAATGCGTCCCGACATCACGGCCGGGCTTCGGGCCTTTCGGTGTAAGTGAACGTATTCAGGGAGGGGCGACGCTACCTAGGAGGAGTTGGCCTGCACTCCCTGAAGCCTTGTGCCTGAAGCTTCCTAAGCCACAAACCTCCAGCTCACGAACAGGGCGCAGAAGACCAGCGAGATCAGGGTGCTCAAGACCAGGCCCGTTACGAAGACGGGGCGGTTCCTGTGCAGCATGCCCAGCACGATGAAGAGGGGGAAGGCGACGAGGACGTAGCGCGGGGCGCCCATGAGGGGGTTCTGGGGCGTACCGAAGAGGGCTGCGGGGAGGACGAGCAGGAAGGCGTAGAGGGCGAGGTCCGGCGGGAGGTCGCGCAGGCCCGCGAGCAGGACGACCACGGCGAAGAGGAAGAAGAGGAGGTTGTAGAGGTTGGCGGCCCCGGCCAGGTGGTCGGCGAGGTTAGCCAGGGACGGGTCGGACCAGAGCCTCGGGTCGAGCAGGCGTCCGGCGCCCTCGGCCGCAGACTGCCAGGCCTTGACGACGGTGGCGATGGGGCCCGCCGGCTCCCGGCCCCACTTCTGCTGGTCCGTGTAGAAGAGCAGCGGGTCGCCGAAGCGCAGCCAGAGGTAGGCCGCGTAGGCGACGAGGCCGGAGGGGGCGAGCGCCAGGTAGAGGCCGCGCCAGCGGTAGAGGTCCCTGTTCCTGAACCACTCGTAGGCGAGGGGGGCGAGCAGGAAGACGCCGACGTTGCGCGTGGCCGCGGCGAGGCCCGCGAGCCCGCACGCCAGCAGCAGGTCCCTCCTGACCCTGGCCGCCCAGAGAGAGCCGGCCGAGAGCGCCAGGAAGAGGCTCTCCGTGTAGGCCGCGTTCAAGAAGAAGGCCGTCGGGAAAAAGGCCAGGGCGAGGACCGCGCCCCGGGCGACGCCCGTGTCCCAGTGGTCCTCGGCGATGCGGTAGACGAAGAAGAAGGCGAAGGGCAGTGCCGTCAGCGAGATCAGGGACCCCCACACCGAGAGCGCCCCCCACGTAACCGGCCCCCCGAAAAGCTCCGCAAAAGACCTCATCATCAGGGGATAGAGGGGGAAGAAAGCTGGCGAGACCTGCTCCGGCGGCTGCAGGTAACCGCCCGCGGCGAGCGCCACGTAGTGCTCCCCGTCCCAGTGCGACCACAGGCCCATCCTGCCGAACGGCACGTCCATGGTGACGGCCTGGAAACGCGAGACCGGCACGACGCCCGCGAACAGGGAGCCGGCCGCGAGGTAGAGGAGGCGGCTCGCGCCAAAGACGAGCAGCACGAACAGGAGGGCTTCCCTCTTCGCCGTCTCCTTGAGATAAGACATCTTCCGCCCGGCTTCGGTGGTCCGACCACGGCGCCCGGCCGCGCGCGGCATTATACAAGGGGCAAAGCCGTCGGCGGTCAGCCTGGTGCTCGAGTCACCGAAGGGGATTGAGCCGTAGGCGTTCTAGCCTACGGCACACGGGTGGAGACTATGAGGACGTCGCGGTTCTCGAAGACTGCCGGGTAGAGATCCGGGCGCGCCTCGAAACGCCTCCAGTAGTCGGCGGTGGGCCTGTCGGGCATGTTCTTGTAGAGGACCACGTAGCGGACGTCGTACTTCTCGAGGGTCTGCGATGAACGTTCGGAGGTCGGGTTGATGACGGTGCGCAGGACGTCCATGAGGGGTTCGGGGCCTATTGGGGGGAGGTCCCTGGGGCGTAGGATCTGGCCGTACTCGAACGACTGGAGCGCGGAGTAGTCGCCCATCGCGAGCATCATTCGGCCCGGCACCTGGTTGACGTGGGGGCTGACCATGATGTTGCCGCCGTCGTTGTGTTCCTCCAGCCACCGCCCCGCCTCCGCTATGGCGGGCGTGATGGTCATCTGGATGCTCGGACCCGCCGCCCACCGGAGGCTCTGCGCCGCCCCGGACCCGACGAGCGCCAGCGACAGCAGCACGACCGCCGAGGCCGCGAAGACAGCCACGGGTCGCCTTCCGGGTCCTAGAGATTTCAGCACGGCGATGAGGCCGAGGGCGGCGAGCAGCGCGAGCGGGACGCCCAGGTCCCGGCCGAAGCGTTGCGGAAAGCCGGTCACCGACAGACGGCTGCCGGCGAAGATGAGGATGGCCCAGAAGAACACGGTGAGGTGCGCCAGCGCCGCCGGTGTTCCGAAAGAGTCTCTCGCCTTTACGACCAGCAGGAAGACCCCGAGAAGGCCGAGCCAGGCCACGGGCTGGGAGACCATCGTACCGATCAGGAACCCTTCGGCGTAGACGGCCTGGGTGTTCACCGCCATGCCCATGGCCTCCCCGGTCGCGCCCCCGCCCGGTCCACCGAGGAGCTGCGAGACTTCGCTTCCCAGATCGTACGTGTGCCAGGCGTAGGCGACGGATAGGACCCCGAGCAGCGCCAGCGAGAGCGTCAGGGCGACGCCCCTTGGCCGGTCGCGGAAGACAAGCGGCAGCGCGAAGAAGAGGCCGACGAGGGCGAGCAGTGCCGCCAGGTACATGCTCGCCACCGGATGGTAGAGGACGACGGACGAGCCCAGGACGGCCAGCGAGAGGCCGCTACGGACCGAGGGCGAGCGGTAGACCATCACGAGCGAGGCGAGGGCCATCACCAGCAGGAACTGGCTTGTCACCAGGTTCGGGTACATGGCGTCGCTGAAGTAGTAGTAGGTGCCGCCGAGGAGGACCGTGAAGAACCCGGCGGCTACCCCGTAGCCCCAGCCCCAGAGGCGGGTTCCCAAAGTGTAGAGGGCGAGGACGGGGAGGAGGAGCAGGGCGGGGCCGAGGACGGGGAAGATCTCCAGCGGGTCGAGCCCGGTCAGGCGCGAGACACAGGCGGTCATCGTGTGAAAGCCGGGCGGGTAGATCAGGTACGGCTCGATCCTCCCCACCTCCATCATCCGGTTCGCCATCACGGCGTGCGAGTAGTGGTCCACCCCCCGCATGAACGGCCAGTCGTGCAATACCGGCCCGACGTACCCCCGCGCCAGAACGAGCAAGAGTATGGTCGGCAACAGCAGCCGTTGCACCACCGGCGGGACCGTCGGCAGAAGCGACGCCGGTTCGACGGTCTCCGGCTCCGTCGTTCTGCGGGAGAAGACCAGGTGCAGGACGCCCGCCGCGGAGACCAGGAGCGCGATGACGAGGACCATCCACCTCGTTGGCACGGTGTGCCCCGTGATGGCCGGCACCACCGCGTCCGCGGGGAGGGCGCCGAACATAACCCCAAGCGCGAGCCCAAACGCCGCCACGAGCGGCACGAGCGCGGGCGTGGGGAGCGGTACGGCGGGCGAGGGGAGCAGGGGCTCCTCGGTTCCCTTCGCGGGGCCGAACTTCAGGTGGGCGGCGAGCCCCGCCGCGAAGACCGTCAGGGCCGAGCCGACGGCGACGGGGAGCGTGATGCCGAGGCCGAACAGGCGTGTCGGAACGAGGGCTACGGCCGGCACCAGGGCCATCGAGAAGGCGACGGCGAGGGCTATTCGCTCGGCTTGATCCGTCGGGGCGCGCAGCAGGCCGGCCCAGAACCAACCGGGCGCCACCCCGACCGCGAGGGCGGCGAACGTTGCAAGGATCAGGTCCAGCAGCACGCCTCTTCACCCTCTGTTCCGTGGCCAGGCACGCCGGAAAGGTTAGCAAGCGACCGTCCCACCGCCACCCGAAAACGCGGCCGTTGGGCAAATTTAACCTACTGTTAACAGAGCTTTAGGATGCGTTTTACAGAGAACCTGTCTCGCGAACCGTGCCCCGGAAGAAAGCGGGCTTGAATAACAAAACTCCCCGGCGTGTTGTGCAAGCGGAGGGGGATCTCCTGCTTCGCCGGGGAGCTTGGCCGCATTATCCGCCAACCGCATTAAGGACGGGTGACGATCATGTATCGGTTTCGTTGCGATATAGGGTGGTCCCCGACCCATCTTGCGCGAAGTTCGCGGCGGCCACGTTCTGAGAATCTGGGCTGGGGATCTTTCGTCTGGGTGGATCACTACGCGAGCCTGAGCTTTTCGGGTAATCGTTTGGGTGGGATAAGTGGCCCGGTTCCGGGACGGCGTTACGAGGCTGCGTAAAGATGCGGCA
>JALZNL010000589.1 GCA_030857715.1 Actinomycetota bacterium
CCGGCGATTTTCTCTTCGCCGCATTGCATCGCGTGGGCTTCTCTAATCGCCCCGTCTCGCGTCACAAGGATGACGGTCTCCGTCTCTCTGGCGTCTGGATCTCCGCCGCCGTCCGTTGCGCCCCGCCGGGGAACAAGCCAACCCCCGAAGAGCGCGGCGCCTGCCTCCCGTTCACCGTCCGCGAACTGGAACTACTGAATGCGAAGGTCATCATCTGCCTCGGCGCCTTCGCCTGGGACGCGGCCCTGCGTCTGCACGGGATACGCCCCAAACCAAAGTTCGCCCACGGCGCCGAACACGCGGTTGGCATATCCGGCGTCACCCTCATCGGCAGCTACCACGTCTCGCAGCAGAACACCTTCACCGGCGTTCTGAAACCCGAAATGCTCGACGCCGTGCTGCTGCGGGCGCGAGGGCTGGCGGGCGCGTGATCCCCTTTCGCCGAAATATATCCCGCGCACATAGGTATAGGATGCGTCCGGTGCGGGAAGAATGCTCTTCGACGTGAAGAAGGTTCTCACAGCCACGCTGCTCATCGTCGTGTCGCTCGCGGCGGGCTGCTCGAATGAAATCACCGAAGTGAGTTCCGGCGGTTCCACCAGCGCGACGTCCCAGCCCACGCCGGGCGCTTCGTCCTCTTCCACCACCGGGCCGGAGACGACGGTGAACACGGGGACGCTCGAAAGCTCACCCGGCGCGGAGCCGGATGTCGTACTCCGGGTGGAGGGAGATTCGGGCGTCAGGTTCTCCGGCCTCTGCAACGTCGGGGAAGAGGATACGGTGCTCGGCGGCGGTTCGGTCCCCAAACGCTACGCTTTCGACCCTCGTGGAGAACGGCTCTCGTGCAGGATCCAGAAACAAGATTCCGGCGATGGCGACCTGAAAGTCACGCTCCTTGCTGGCAACAGCACCCAGTCCGTACAGCAGATCAACACCCCAGACAACGCCATCAAAGTCTCCTATACCGGAGACTAAGTGGTCCCATTCGGAATTCCCTTGACGCTTCGCACGTTCATGCGGCGGGCGCACACGAGGACGAGAGCGGCTGATGCTCGGAGAGGCGCGAGAGGAGCCGATCAAGATCGTGGCGGGTGAACTTCCAGGCAAACGGCTCGGCGACCCGCTCGTAGCGTTCCTGAAAGGCGACGAGGCGTTCGGCCAGAACCTCAATGCTGGCAAAGTCATTTGGAGTGAGGACTTTGCGCTGAACTACCGAGAAGTAGATCTCGATCTGGTTGAGCCAGGAAGCGTGGGTAGGAAGGTGGACGAGCCGCAAATTGGGCCACTCTCCCTGAAGGCGCTTCACCGATCTCTCACCCCGGTGGGAGGAGCCGTTGTCCACGATCCAGAACACGCGCTCGGCGGAGGAGTAAGGCTCCTCTCTCATCACCTGCTCGACCAGCCTCCTGAAGGGCTCGATGCCGTTCTTCGATTCGCAACGACCGGAAAGCCTGGCGCGGTGGACATCCCAGGCGGCCAGGTAGGCCAGCGCCCCGCCTCGTTCGTACTCGTGCTCCACCCGCATGGGAGTGCCCGTGGTGGCCGGCAGGGTCCGATGGCGGCGGCTGCGGGCCTGGATGGAGGTCTTCTCGTCGGCGGAGATCACGTACTCCCCTTCTCCGAGAGGCTCGCCCTCCCACCTGCCCTCGTAGAGGTCCAACACTCTTCCGGCTTTGTGGGCAAAATGCGGGTCGCGGGGGAAGATCCAGGAGCGGTGGTAGAAGGGTCGGATGGCGTCCTCACAGAGCCACCGCCAGACGGTGGTTCCAGAGATCTCGGCTACAAGACCGTGCGCAACCGCCTCTCGTGCCACCTCCGCCGCGCTCCAGCGGCTCAGAGGAACACCGCTGGTTGCCGGAAGCTCACAAGCCAGTGCCTTCACCTCCATCCTCACCTCGGGGGGAAAAGGTCGGGGGCCTGCCCGATCGAGGTCGATCTTCCAGCCCAGCCAGCCCCTCCTCGTAGAAGCGCTTGCGCCACTTGCAGACCACCTGGGGGCTGGTGTCCAGCCGGGCTGCGATCTCCTTATTCGAGGTTCCTTCGGATGCCAGAAGGACGATCCTGGCGCGCACCACCTCCCAGTAGGGGGCGGTGTGGGCGCGCGCCCGCTTCTTCAGGACGGCGCGCTGCCCGTCGGCGAGCTCGATGCAGAACGGGCTTTGGCTGGGCATGTACCCTCCCTTCTCCACGACACGATGTCCGTCGAGAAACCTTACCGCGGCGTGGGGAAGGGAACACATCAACGAAATTCAGTCAAGGGCCACTAAGGCGAATGCTCGCGACGAACACATAGTCGCCCTTCTGCCGGAGATCCGCGAGATAAACCGGGACACTTTCGAGTTCGCCTTGAACGAACATCAGAAATCATGCGCGGACACGGAAGGTTCTGTCTTCCTGCAAGCCCCGACGGGGAGCGGGAAGACGGA
>JALZNL010000096.1:0-3058 GCA_030857715.1 Actinomycetota bacterium
GGCCCGCCTCTTCGTACCCCTTCGCCGCGACGAGCGGCGAGGTCCCCGCGCTCCGCCCGTCCACGAACACCTCGACCGTCCCGAGCTCGCGCCCGGCCTCGGCCGAAGGCGGCGCCTCCTTCTCGGTCTCCACGCGCCGCTCGACCTCCAGGCCAGGCCCCCCGAGGCCGGAGACGTCCTTCTCGGAGACGAGCCGGACGGACTCGTCGCGGCGGTAGGGGAGCTGGAGCTTCTTGAACTGATCGTCCTTGGCGACAAAAGACTTCTCGTCGAAGTCCCCGAAGCCGTACTCGAGGACTGTTTGCGAGGCCTCGAAGCGGTAGAGGTCTTCGGCGGCGCCGAGGACGACGGCGACGTAGGACTCCTCGCCGTTCTGGGCGGAGGAGATCAGGGACGGCCCGGCCTCAGGCGAGGTGCCGGTCTTGACACCGTCGGCCGCCTCGTAGGCGTAGCCGGAGTTCGGGGCGATGAGGAGGTTGGTGGTATCTAGCGGTATCTCCCTGTCCTGGGTGGTGATGGTAACTTCGGTCTTGCCGACGATCTCGCGGAACTCCGGGTACTCCATGGCCTCGCGCGTGATCCTGGCGAGGTCCCCGGCGCTCGAGTAGTGCTCGCTGTCGTCCAGGCCGGCCGGGTTCTCGAAGTGGGTGTTCTCGAGGTTCATCTCTTTCGCCTTCGCGTTCATCTTCCCGATGAACTCCTCGACGCTGCCGCCCCCGAGGTGCTCGGCGAGCGCGTAGACCGCGTCGGTGCCCGAAGGGACGAGGGTCGCTTCGAGGAGCTCTCTGACGCTCACGGTGTCGTAGGGGTAGAGGCCCGCGGCGCTGTAGACGCCCCCGGCGTAGGAGGCGGCGTCCTCCGAGACGGTCACCTCCTCGTCGAACTTCGCGCCGTCTTCGAGGGCGACGAGGGCGACCATCACCTTGGTCGTGGATGCTATGGGAACGCGTTTGTCCGGTTCCTTGCCGGCAAGGTAGAGGCCAGTCTCGCGGTCGACGATCGCCCACGAGGAGGCGTCGAGCTCTGGCGCGCCGGGAGGGTTGGGGTCGTTCTGCTGGGCGTCGGCCCGGTCGGGTGCGGGAAAGGCCAGTAAGGCCAGAGACAGTAGGATCAGCGTCACGGTCCCATGCGTGCGGCACGTCCTCTGTCTCAACCGCCACCTCCCCTTTTGTGCGCTTGCGCTACGGACCGCCTCCCGCGCGGGGCCGCCCGCGGCGGCCGGGGTCATTTTGCACCAGCGAACCGGGTTGTTCCACCCCCGGCGGGGCTACTTGCGGAAGATCGGGACCCTCAGGGCGAGAACGACCGCGCCAGCGATCAGATACGCCGCCAGCGTGAACGGGAACCATGCCACCCGGCACACAAAGGTAGGGTATCGCTTCGCACAAAACGGCCGGCGGTCAACCGGAAGCCGTCCTAATCCTCGAACATCTCCTGGCCCATCTGGTCGACCTTGCCCTCGGCGTGTTTGGTCATGTCCCCCTCGGCGCCGGTATCCTCGGTCATCCGGCGGGACATCTCGTCGGCCTTCTGCTCGTTGTGGGCGTGCGGGTCGCCGTGGCCGCCGGTGTCCTCGGTGATGCGCCGGGCCAGGTCCTCCTCCGCCTCGGCGGCGTTGAACGGCACGTGATCGTCGAGGGGCATGTCCTTGCCCATCTCCCGGGCCTCCGCGTCCACGCCCACCTCCACCACCGGATCCGCGGACTTCATGGACTCCATCGACTCCGAAGACTCCATGGATTTCATGGACTCCATCGACCCCAGCGAGTCCTCCCTCAGGCCGGGCAGGGGGCGGGAGTCCGCGTCGCCCTTCTCGATCCTGCGGACGACCTCGCCAGCCCGGAGATCCGCCTGCCTGCTCCGCTCGTCCATGGCCCCGCGGACCTCCCTGTCCGACCGGCGCATCCGCTCGTCGATCCTCTTCTCGGCCTGCTTCTGCCGCCGCTCCTGCTCCCGAATGCTCAAACCGCCTCCTGGCACCTGTCGTCCCGACCGTCACGACCCATGCTCGCTCTTTCCCCGTTCGCCCGCCGAACGAAAACCGGCCGGGGGAGATCCTGGCAGAGGATTGTGGTCCGGCCTCTGCGGGTAGGGTTAGGTGACGAAAGAGGAAACCGACCGAAAGGAGCGAGCATGGGCGAGAGAAGAGAGAGGCGCGGCGACGGAGGGGGCCAGGGCGGTGGCCAGGGCGGTGGCGGCGAAAACCGGGAGCAGCGCAAGGAGGAGCGGCAAGAGGAGCGGCAGCAAAAGCGTGAGGAGCGTCAGGGCGACCGGCAGCAAAAGCGTGAGGAGCGCCAACGAGAGCGCGGCGAAAACCCCCGCGGCGACGGCCCCGGGAGAGGCTGAATCGGGGCGGCCCAGGCGCCGCCTCCCTCGCTAGAGACGGTCTGACGTGAGACGACCGCATGCTCTTCCGTGACCAATGCGGTGGGCCGGCACTACGGCCCGGTCTCCCCGGTGGTTGATCTTCCGGCGCCTCGTCCGGATGCAGTTGGACGGGGTCGAGGTTGACAGGGTTCGGCAGATCCATGTACATCCGCCCTGGATAGACGGCTTGGAACGCGTTACCGGGACTGGGGCGGTCAGGGCGGCGGTGGCCGGGATCGTGGTCGGGACGGTGGTCAGAGCAGTGCCTTCGAGAAACACGAGCAGGAGCGCGAGCAGCGCCAGGAGGAGCGGCAGGCGGAGCGTCACGAAGAACGGGAGCAAAAGCGCCAGGAGCGCCGCCAGGACGGCGGAGACGGCCCTCGCGGAGATCGTCCCCGCGGAGACGGTCCCGGGAGGGGCTAGATCGGGGCGGTCTTACGCCCCGCTCGTAGTATCCGGCCGGGAGCATTCGGCTTTCGGCCCCGCCGGTACGGGCTCCCCTTGGTGCCAACCTCCTCTGGTCGCCGCGAAGACCGGCCTAAATTGGAGAGGGTGTACGGGGCAACGAACCGTACCACGAGGATGCGCAACGGTACGGGGAGACACATGATCAAGCTCCCGCCCATCCTGGGCCTCCCCTACGGGATCGGGACATCGGTGACGGTGAACGGCAGCTTCGGGTTCCCCGTGT